>JACRGG010000016.1 GCA_016217775.1 Microcaldota archaeon | reverse complement strand
GAGTCAATCTGGAGGGTGGCCTGGTGCAGCTTAAGCACGTTGTCGATTATCGAACGCGCGAAGTACTTGTAGGAGAGGTAGATTGCAATCGCGAAGAGCGCGAGCAAGTCGAGTAGTATCAAAAACCGGGTTTCATCCGAGGCGTCAGAGAAGAAAAACGCTATTTCCACGAGCAACCCCGTGAAAAACCCGAGGAACAAAAAGTTTCCCCGCAGTTTCTTCTGTATGCTCAGCTTAGGCTCGTGGCCCTTGAGGGCGGTCAACTCAACCATTCAAAGCACCGTTTGGGGGAAAAAACTTCACTCAAGGCTCACTACCTTGTCCATCGAAACGCTGATTTCCTGAATCATCGCCTTTTGCTCCGCGAGTGAAAGCACGTAAAACAGCGCGCGGCCGTTCTTGATGCTGACCTTGTTTGAAATGTTTGCGATGAACTTTCCGATGTTCATAGTCTTTTGGTAGACTAAAAGCGTCGTGACCGAATCGAAGATAATGAAGTTAAACCCGGAGTTGAGCGCGGCGGTAATCTGCAGGCCGATTTCAGTCAGCGAGTTTGGCGTGTCGACGTAAGTGATGCCGCGCGAGTCCTTCACGTCGATAATCGTCTTTGAAATGCAGTCAACGAAGACGATGTTCTTCAAGTTGACTTTCTCCTTCCTAAAGCGCTCCTTTAAGGAGAGGGCGGTCTTGTTCAGCGTGACGTAGCACACCTTGTTGCCCTCCGCGATTTGCCTCGCTATGAGGGGGACTAAAGTATTGTAGTTTAAGGAACTCACCGTCAGCAGCACCGTGCGGTTGCCCTTGAATTCCTTAACAATGTCGACTGCCATATTTGAAGACGCTCCACCCGGGCAAATGATGAAAAGCCCTTGAAACTATTTTCCGCACACTTTCGCCACTTGCTCAAGCAAGGAGGCTATCTTGAACGGCTTGGTGACGAAGCCCGCCACGTTTTTTTCCTTAAGCAGGCCCTCCTTCTCCGCCTCGGTCATATGAAGCGCGGTCAAAAACATTATTTTCATCCCCGCGCACTTTGGCTTTGCTTGAACGCGAGCGAGAATCTGCTTTGTCGTAAGCCCCGGCATCATAATGTCGAGAAGAACCATATCCGGAATGCTTTTGTCCAGCTCGTCCAGAAAACCCTGCCCGTCCTCGGCCAGAGAGACCGCGTACCCCTTCGTCTGGAGGACTTGCCTCACCGACTCGCGGATGTCCGGCTCGTCGTCGACTACCAAAATGTTTTTAGCCACTTCCCCCACTCACCTTTTTTCAGCCGCCAAGTCAGCCTATCAGATTCGCGACCGCGTCGGAAAGCTGCTTTTTTGAAAACGGCTTTTGGATGAACCCGTCGGCCTCCTTCAAGTTGATTTCAGCCCGAGGCTTTATTGATATGAAAATCATCGGCACGTTGTGGTCGTACTTTTGCCTAAGGATGCGCAAAAGCTCGTACCCGGACAAGTTCGGCATTATCACGTCGATTAGGATTAGCGAAAACCCGTCGTCGCCGAGCTTGTCGAGGGCCTGCATCGCGTTTGTCGCCACGGAAACCGCGTAGCCGTCCTTGTCGAGAATCTGCTCGATTGACTTTAGCGTGTCGAAATCGTCGTCCACTACGAGAATCTTCTTCCTCCCCATAAAAAACCAGCTCCAAGAAAGCCATGAAAGTTTGCGCCGCGCCAAAAACGCAACCCGGCCGCGCTTCCAAAAGTCTTTCTCAACGCGGATTAAAGAACCTACCGAATACGAGGGCAAGAAACCACTCCCGCGAGTCCACAGCAACAAAAGGCTTTTTAACGAAAAAAGATATTAAGAAATGGTTATGAACCCCTTCCTAAAACAATGCGGTTATTCCCCTAATTCAAATAGTAGTGGAGCAACCGCCGGCATTATTGGCTGAACGCCGAGCCACTATTTTTAGAGATTTTAAGAAAAGGGAGGGGTATGAATTATGGAACTAATGGATACGACGCTGCGCGACGGCGAGCAGACTAAGGGAGTGCAGTTTGACCAAAGCGCCAAGCTTGCGATAGCCCAGTTCTTGCTTACTTCTGCTAGAGTTAGGAGAATCGAGGTGGCGAGCGCTAGGGTGTCAAGCGGGGAGAAAGCGTCGGTTCAAAAAATCTGCGGTTGGGCGCGCGAGAACAACTTGCTTGAATGCATTGAAGTCCTCGGGTTTTTAGACGAGGAATCAGTCGACTGGGTGAGCGAAAGCGGGGCGAAAACAATCAACTTGCTTACGAAAGGCTCGCTTAGCCGCCTCCAAGCGCAGTTGAGCCAGGACGAGCAAACGCATTTTAGGAAAATCAGGGAAGTAATTGATTACGCTTTCTCGCGCGGGTTAACAGCCAACGCGTACTTGGAGCAGTGGGGAAGCGCGGTCGGCACTGAAAAAGAATTTACTTTGCGCGCGGTGCAAAACTTGCTCGACGCCGGCGTCAACAGGATAATGCTCGCGGACACCCTTGGGGTGATGAACCCGAATCAAGTTTTTGAAGAAATCGCTTTCCTGCGCGAAAAATTTCCCTCCGCGCGGCTTGATTTTCACGCGCACAACGATTACGGCCTCGCACTCGCGAATTCCTTGAGTGCGGCTAACGCGGGAGTCAACGGCTTGCACGTTACGGTGAACGGCTTGGGGGAGCGAACTGGCAACGCGGCGCTTGATGAAGTCGTCGTTGGGCTGAAGGATTTTTACGGAGTCGACTGCGGGGTTGACGAGAAGAAATTGCTTGCGTTAAGCAAGCTAGTCGAAGGGCTTAGCGGGGTTAAGTGCGGCTCAAACAAGCCAATCGTCGGGAAAAATATTGTCTACCACGTTGCTGGAGTGCACGCGCACGGGAACAAAAAGGCGGGGGCGTACGAGAGCCTGCTTAAGCCCGAGCGCTTTGGCAGGACGACGCAGTACGCGGTAGGAAAGCTAATGGGAAGGGCGAGCTTGGAGATTAACTTGGAGAAGCTAGGGATTAACTTAAGCGCCGACGAGTTGATGCTCGTGAAAAACCACGTGGTGTCATTAGGCGACAGGGGGAAGAGCGTTTGCGAAAGCGACTTGCCGTTTATCGTCAACGAAGTTTTAAAGCGCCCGCTCGCGCGAAAGGTTCAAGTGCTTGACTTTATGGTGGAGACTAGAAAAACAGACAAGGCGCGGGCGTTCTTGAAGCTGCGCAATGAAGACAGTGTTTTTGAAGAGCACGGCGATGGGGACGGTGGTTTCGACGCGTTTTTCAGCGCGTTGGAAAAAATTGCCGCGAAAACCCGCTTGAAACTCCCGCATCTAGTCGACTACGAGGTGAGAATCCCGCCGGGCGGAAAGACCAGCGCGTTGGTCGAGGCGACGATAACGTGGGAGGACGCTGGAATAGAGTTTAACACTATTGGAATTGACTGCGACCAGGTAATCGCCGCAATCAAGGCGACCGAGAATATGCTTAATTACGCCCGCGGCCCACTCAAATAATGGAAAAAACGAGTTAACCAAAAGCGATTAAAACTCGGTTATAATTATTTTCTGCGCGAGTAGCATAATCTAGTTGAATGGTTTTTATGGAATTTGACGTTGCAATAATTGGAGCCGGGCCCGCGGGGGGAAGCGCGGCTATTCACTGTTCAAGGCGCGGGCTTTCAACCATTGTCTTGGAAGAGCATTCTGCAATCGGCGAGCCAGTGCACTGCGGGGAGTGCCTAAGCCAATATGCGCTTGGCAACACCTCGCTTGAAATCCCTAATTCGGTTGTCTCGCGCAAAGTAAGCGGGATTCGAGTAGTCTTTCCTAACAACGCGAGCACGGTCTTGGAGGAAGAGGGATTTGTTTTGGAAAAGCACTTGTTCGAGCAGTGGCTTGCGGGCGAGGCGGAGAAGAACGGGGCGAAAATAAATCTTTCAAGCCGCGTGAGCGCTGCATCGCGTGTTGAGAACGGGTGGAAGATTAGCGTGGCGGGAAAAGAAGACGTTACTGCAAAAACGATTGTTGACGCGAGCGGAGTGCAGTCCGTAGTGTCAAGATACCTGAACTTAAACGCGCGCTTTGAATCCGTAATCGGGTTTCAGTACGAAATGGAGGAAATTCCGCAAGACGAGTTTATGGACTTCTACATTTGGCCGAAGTTGGCGCCTAACGGGTACTTGTGGATGATTCCAAAAAGCCGCGGGCGCGCGAACGTCGGGCTCGTAACTACGGACAAGACGAAGGCGAAGGTTTTCACCGACGAGTTCTTGAAAATCAAGGGGTGGTCGGGCAAGAAGATAAACAAGAGCTTCGGGGGGTTGATTCCCGCAAGCGGGCCGCTGCCGAACACATATGATGAACGCCTCTTGTTGGTCGGGGACGCGGCCGGGTTTACCTCACCTCTTTTCGAGGGCGGGACTCACTTGTCGTTGAAAAGCGGGGAGTTCGCGGCGCGAGTGCTTAAGGACGCGTTTGAAAAAAACGATTTTTCAAAACAGCAGTTCTCGGCTTACGAGAAATTGTGGAAGCCGGAGTTTCCGGATTATGGCTCGATTGTGGGCGGGAAGAAAGCCTTGTACACTTATTCCGATGAGGAGTTGTTTGAAGTCGCGCGAAAGCTTCCCGCTAAATTAAACGACTTGACTACGGCAGGCAAGATTAAAATCGGGTTGTCCTCCATAATCGCAAAGCCAGGAATGCTCTCGAAAAAACCCGTGCAAGTAATGAAGGCGTTCGCGTACTCAAAAGCCGACCACTACGGGTGGTAGAAACGCAGTTTGCAAAAAAAATATTGTTGTTAAAGGTTTATCGTATGAATGTGCTTGGATTTTCGGCAGTGATTGTTCCAGAGGGGAAATCTTTTTCCGCCTGGTGCCCCGACTTAGACGTGGCTTCCCAAGGAGACGACATTAAGCAAGCGCTGGCCAACCTGAAAGAAGCAGTTGAACTCCACTTGGAGTGCCTGACTTCAAGCGAATTAAAGCAACTCCGCAAGCAGCAGGGAAAAAGGCTAGTCACGACATTGGAAATCCCATTTCCAGCGTAAAGCAACAAAAGCCTTTTCCTTAAACTCTTTCTTCCCAACAAATCCATTGCGCCTATAACAAAAAAGCTATTTATTCGTATTCAATCGTCGCCGGGGGTTTTTGCGAAATGTCGTACAAGACTCGGCTGACTCCCTTGACTTCATTAATGATTCGCGAGCTGACGCGCTCGAGAAGTTCAGGGGGGAGCCGCGACCAGTCGGCAGTCATTCCATCCACGCTTGACACCGCGCGAATTGCTATCAAGTACTCGTAGCTTCTCGCGTCCCCCTTCACCCCAACCGCTTTCACGGGGAGAATCGCGCAGAAAGCCTGCCAAACCTTGTTGTACCAGCCCGTTTTCTTCAGCTCCTCGATGAAAATCGCGTCTGCCTCGCGCAAAATGTCGAGGCGCTCGTGGGTAATCTCGCCGAGCACGCGAATAGCCAAGCCCGGCCCGGGAAAGGGATGGCGGTAAACCAAGTCGTCGGCAATCCCCAGTGATTT
>JACRGG010000014.1 GCA_016217775.1 Microcaldota archaeon | reverse complement strand
TCGTTGTAGAAAGTGGCGACTTCAACGGTTGGAATGAATAATGTCGAGTAGTTTTGGAACTTGTAGAAAGAAGTTTGCTCGTCGAACTCAAGGCCTGCTTTTAACTGCGCGAAGTACTGCGGGTGGGTGAAATCCCCTGTTCCAATCAAGCCGAGTCCCTTGAGTTTCGCGCCAAAGGCTAGGCCGTTTAAGTTCATATCCTTGCTTACCGCGCGCGAGTAAAGCGAGTGAAAGTGAAAATCCGCGTAGAGAACCATACTAATAGTATTCGCTGAAAGAATTGAAAAATAAGAGGGGTATAGCCACCGCGGGGTTGTTTACTGGTTTCTTGCTTTGTAAAGTAGTTTCATCAAGTCCCGAAAATCGTTTTTGCGGTTTATTATGCAAGCAACTTGAATTTGCTTGCCTTCCACAACGTAAACCAGCCTGGAGTAGAGCCCGCTTAGAGTAATCTTTATTTCAAACACTTTCGTAAGCCCGGGAACGGATAAGGGCTTGAAGCGAAACGGGTTTAGTTTTGCCAACTCGAGTTTTTCCGCTATCAAATGCTTCTCGTCTTCATTGAGTTGCTTTGTTTGGTCAAGAAAGAGCTTACTTGGCGTTAACTCGAAAGTCATTTTAAAGCCGCCCAAAGTTCTTTTTCAGTCTTAAAGTCACTTTTCTTTAGGCTGGATAAGAAGCTTGCCAGAAGCTTTTTTTCCTCTTGCGTCGGCTCGCCTTGCGCCAAGTCGTACTTATTTTTCAGCTCGAAAAGCCCGAGGCGCAAAACCTCTGTTTTAGTGTTGGCTAATCCCTTTCGAATGGCATCCTGGATAATCTCATCAGTCAAACCAGCAAAATGAACATTAACATTCATAAAATCACCAAATTAATGATGGATTCCATCATATAAAATGCTTTAGGTCATACTTCCTTTGAGCTTCTCGTGGGCGGCCAGCACTATTTTTTCCGTTGTCTGCCAGCCGATGCACGCGTCTGTTATTGAAACGCCTTTTTTAAGCTCGCGCAAGTCTTTTGGAATGCCTTGGCTGGATTCCTCCAAATTCGATTCGAGCATTAACCCGATTATCTTATTGTTGCCGGCGGCGATTTGGTTCACTACGTTCTCGAAAACCATTGGTTGGTTGGCGTGGTTTTTCCCCGAGTTCGCGTGCGAGCAGTCAATGATGACGTTCTCTTTGAGTTTTTGCGCGCGAAGCTTTTCCTGCGCGGACTTGACAAAAGCGGAATCATAATTAGGCTGCGCCCCCCCGCGCAAGATTAGGTTGGCGTACTTGTTTCCTTTTGCTAGAATGCGACATAACTCGCCGGCCTCGTTTATTCCAATGAAGGAATGCGGGTGGGCGGCCGCCTTGATAGCGTTAATGGCGATGTCGACGTCCCCGGTAGTCGCGTTTTTCATCCCAACAGGCATTGACAAGCCGCTTGCCAGCTCGCGGTGCGTCTGCGACTCTACCGTGCGCGCGCCTATTGACGCGTAGGAAACCAAGTCAAAATAGTATTGGGGGAGCATCGGGTCGAGGGCTTCAACCGTCGTAGGCAAGCCTAGCTTTGTTATTTCGAGGAGGAGTTTCCTCGCGTGCACCAATCCCTTGGACAAGTTAGAGCTGCCGTCGAGGTCCGGGTCGTGGACGAAGCCCTTCCACCCGACTGCAGTGCGCGGTTTCTCAAAATAAGTGCGCATTAAGATGACGAATGTTCCCTCGGCTTTTTTCTGCAGGGCGTGCAGCTTGTGCGCGTACTCGAGGGCTTCTGGGACAGAGTGTATTGAGCACGGGCCGCACAGCAATATTTTGCGCCCATCCGCCCCGTCCATAACGTTGCGTATTGCAGAGCGCGCGCCGAGGACTGTTGAAATCGATTGCTGCGAAAGGGGGAGTTCTTTGCACAAAACGTGGGGGGCGGCTAGCTTTTCGTAGGAGGAAATGTTTTGGCCAATCAGCTTTTCGCCCAATCAAGTTTCACCGATGGAATTTCGTGAACAAGAGAATTTAATACGCTTGAGGTTTTTGGCCGAAATGGCTTTGCGGCCGCCGGTCAGTGTATGTATGAAAGATTCGCTTTTTTCGCCGGGTCTATTTGCGGCATTTGCTGCTGCGCTGCTTGCGCTTCGATTTTCTGGATTAACTCGTTGGTCTTGCTCGCCTTCTTGGCGATGTTTGATGAATTGATTTTAGCGCCAAGCATTTTCTCAAGCAAAGCGGTGAGCGCGGTTGCGGCGCTAGAGTCAATAGTCGTGCCCGGGGTTTCGGCCAACAGGCACGCGCCTTCCATCCCGTAGTTTTTCGCAAGCGCCGGGAGCATCCCCGCCATTCCCACTATTGGAACGTGAACAGAGAGTTTTTGCGCGCCAAAGCCCTTTAATTGCTTGAAAAACTCCTTGCTTGTCGCCGCGCAGTACACTTTGGGCGTCTTGCCGACGCTGGCGGTCGAGTACCCCGCCATTCCGACTACCTTGCGCCCGCCCAAAGAATTGAAGTACGAGAGGACTTTGTTGCACACTTCGTACTGGCCCTCGACGGTCAGCGGCTGGATGTCGCCCGTTAAGAGCACGACGTCTTGCCTTGCGGCCTTGGCCGCGTAGATTTTCATCGTGAAGGGCTTTAGTTTGCCGCCTTTCATCGCGAGGACTTGATTGGGGAAAAACGGGGAGTGAAGCGCCGCGATTTTCCTGGCCTTAAGCTGGGCCACTAGATTGTCTACGGTGAGCTTGCTCACCAGCCCGATGCCCGGGAGTCCCGCGATTAGGACGGGCTGTTTTAGCTTCGCGCTTTTCTTTCGCATTATCTTGCTTGAAGTGAACATTTTTCCTATTCCCCGAATTTTTCAATTCGCCTGATTTGGGCGTACTTGTCTTGCGGCGAGTATTTTGGCGGGTGCGGGCTTATTGTTTGGATTAGGCAATTTCCGCACTCGCCTTTTAGGGCGTAAGAGTGGCATTTACCGCATTTTTTTAATCCCATAATAAAACACCAGCCATCCGTACTTTAATGCGCTTTAAGTAAATTATACTCTCTCGCGGCTTTTATTGCTTTAGTAGGCTGAACTCGCAGTTGGGTTCCTTCGCGCTTTTCTCCAATTCCGCGAGGAGGGCGGCAGCGCTTTTCTCCGCGGCCTTAAAGTCCCCGGCTTGCAGGTACAAGTAGTAGTTTGGCGCGCCCAAGTAGTGGATTTTTGGGTTGATTTTCTTGTTGGCCTCGATTTTCTCCAGCAGCTTGATTATTGTCTTCACGCCGTTGGAGTCAAAGCAGGTTAGGGAGAATTGCTTTCGCAAATCCACGATTTTCGGCTTGATTTCCTTAGACAGGGTTTCCGCTATTGCGTCCGACCATGCTTTTGGAATCTTGGTTGGCTTTCCCTCGTGTATCGCCTCGAACGCGGTGACCAAGTCCCCGAATTCCTTGACCAGCGGCTGGTTCGCCTCTTTTTGCGCGAGGGCGGGGGTTTTCTTGAGCTTTATTGCGATTCGCTCCAGTAATTTTCCGTAGCGGATTTGCGTCTTGTACGCGTCCATCTTGCGCTTCTTGTCGGACTCGGCGACTTGCTTTAACGAGAGGTCAATCTGGTTTTTGACCGAGTCGATGTTGTGGACTTTCGCGACTATCTTCTGGCCTTCCTTCACGTGCTCGCGGATGTTTCTAACCCACCCGCTTGACACTTGCGAGACGTGGATGAAGCACTCGCGCGTATTGTACTCGTCGAGGGAGCAGAAAGCGCCGTAGGGCATTATCTTCTTTACAGTCGCTATTACGAGTTCTCCAACGTCCGGGTAGTCCTGCGCCAAGCCAACATCACTTAATGTAATTACGAGAGCACTTCAAGGATTTTGCAGCTGATTTCAGCCTTGCCGCCCTTGGGCTCGACCAACACCGCCTTGCACGCGGGGCAGTAGACTTTCGTCTTCGAGTTCCCGAAAACAATCAGCTTCTGGCCGCACTTGCATTCAATTGACAAAAACTTCGACATAACTTCACCTAATATTTTATTTGAAACAATTTTTTTCCAAAAAAATTAAAAAAACTTAAAAAAAACAAAAAACTTAAACAAAAAAACTAAAAAAATTAAAAAAACTTAAAAAAATTACTGGCTTAATGCGCTTAGCGCGCGAGCTCTGCTTTCTTTTTCATCCGCCCGGAAATTACTTGCTCGTGCTTTTTCTTGCACGCTAAGCACTCCAGCATTATCTTGTTTCTAATGCCCTGCTTTCTCACTTTGACCTTGCCTTTCACCTTGCCGTGGTGGCCGCGCAGCTTGCGCTCGTGGCGGCGAGTCCCCCACGCGAGGGTCCGCCCCGGCTTTATCTTGGTAGTGGACACTTTCACCTTGTGCTGCGAGTACTTCCGGCAGTTCGGGCAAAAAGTGTTCTTTGTTTTCGGCACAATCATCTTCAATTCACCATTTTATTTTTAAAAAAAAACTTGCGTACAAATTTTTTGAATCGCTTGTTGTTCTTGATTTGCTTACTGTTTTTGCGCGACTTCGCGTTTTAGCAAAAGTTGCGCGTCAAGCGACGGCAGTTCGACGAGTTGGCTTTCCCGAAACGGACCGATTGTCTGCGTCGCCCCAACGAATTGGGGGAGGTTGACTAGAATCTTAAGCTTGACTGCGCCGTCCTCCTGCTTTTTCTGGCTTGGCGCGGAATTGCTTGAAAAACTCGTTTTGCCGTCGTGTTGTACAAGCAAGGAGATGATGGAGGAATATAAGTCTTTTTCTTGGGCGGCTAATCCAAGCGAATCGACTGAATTCGCGTAATAATCGTTTAACGCCTTCAAAAAAATTTTTTGCTCCCGCCGCTTGATGATGTCTTTAAGCACGCGCCTGCTGTTCTCCAACACCGTGACGGAGTCGAGGGAAAAGCTCTTCTCCAGCGATTTTTCCTGCGAACAGAGGAATTCCCGGTAGTTTGAGTAAAACCCCTCGTCGAGCTTGGTTAAAAACGAGCTTTGCTTCTCGCCCAGCGCAATCCTGCGCAACCCCTCGAAACTAAGCTCCACCACCATTGCCGAAAAGCACCCGCACTCAATGAATGCAATAGGATTTTTTGAAAACTAGAGTTAAAAAACACGCGCTTGGC
>JACRGG010000099.1 GCA_016217775.1 Microcaldota archaeon | reverse complement strand
TATTTTCCCGAGCGAAAACAAGACGTCCGCCTTGATTATCCCGTCCGCAGCAACCAAGTTCGCGTTTTTTAAAATCATAAGCAATCAGACCTTTAAGCACTAGCGGTAATTCATTCAAGTGCAGCCGAGCCGTACTTTTTGTTGTACTCCCTTATTTCCTCAACAACGCCCTCGCTTAAGGAGGGCTTGGCTACTTCAAACATTTCCCTCCAAGTCAGTATCGGGAATGTCTTCACGCCAGTCGCGCCCTCGAAAGCCTGAACCGCGCTCACCGCCCCGATGTTCACCGCATCCCCCATTTTCTCCTGCCTGTCGACAACCAACACCATCCCGACCACTTTCGCGTCAGGCAACAGCTTTAGCTTGTCCATAGCATCAAATTTGGTTCCGCCAGTCGCGATAACGTCGTCAATGAGCAGAATCCGCCCGCCCTTCTTAAAATGCTCCGCGCCCACGATTAGCTTCTCGGCTCCAATCCCGTGCTCCTTAGGCTCCTTGCGGTCGTACAACTGGATTTTATTCAAAGCGTGCAATTCGCTTAACCCCTCGACCGCGACGCAACTCAAATTAATTCCCTTGTACGCCGGGCCGAAAACGTAGTCGAAGTCCTCGATTTTCTTTTCCTTAATCAATCCCGCAATCAAGTCGGCATAGCCCTTCTTCAACGCGGTGAGCGACTCTCCGTCACACAGCACTCCCGTAGTGAAAAAATACGGGCTTTTCCTCCCGCTTTTCAGCGTGAAAAACTCGGGGACGCTTTGCGCAATCTTAAGCGCTTTTTTCCTAATCAAAAACTCTATGAACTCCTTTTTCTCCATATTCATTCCACCCGTCTAAAACTTGAAAACCGTTTTTTCACTATTGCAGCCTAATTTACCAATACTGCTTTCCGGCCGCCTTAAGCGCGTCGTTAACCTGCTTTTGCATCGACAGCGCAGCTATCTTTGCCGCCTCCGCGAACTGCTCTTCCCTCATTCCAAGCTTCTTGTAAGCAAACATTATTCCCCGCGAGTTGTTAACTACCGCTCCAATCCCCTTCTCGTTAAAGCAAGGCACGACGTCGGCCGCCGCGCCTCCCTGCGCGCCAAAACCCGGGACTAGAAACAATTGCTTCTCCATTAACTTTCGCAACCCGACCGCCTGCGCGGGAAAAGTTGCTCCCACGACCGCGCCGATTGAAGAAATCCCGCGCTCGCCGACAGCGTCTTTTCCCCAATTCACTACTTGCCTAGCCACGGTTTCGTAATTTAACTCCCCGCGCTCGTTTTTAATGTCCTGAAACTCGCCAGAGCCGGGGTTTGAAGTCTTAACCAACGCGAATATTCCTTTCCCGAACTTCTTGGCGTTCTCGACAAACGGCAGTATCCCATCCGAACCCAAGTAAGGGTTTACCGTGATGCAGTCGCAGTCAAAGCCGGTTCCCCGCTCTCCAATCCACGCGTCCGCATACGCTTGGCTTGTGTGCCCAATGTCCCCGCGCTTGGCGTCGATTATAACAAGCAGGTTTTTGGAGTGCGCGTAGTCAATAGTCTGCTTTAACGCAGCCATACCGCTCGCGCCGTACACTTCGTAAAAAGCCGACTGGGGCTTTACCGCGGGAACAAAATCGTGCACCGCGTCTATAATCGCCTTGTTTAGCTCAAAAAAGTTTTTTGCAGTCTCATCGTTGCCCCCGCCTTTTAGTGAACTCATTTGGTAAACCGATGGGTCGAGTCCGACTACGGTAGGGTTTTGCTTCTCGATTATTTTGGCAATTAGCTCGTCCGCGAAGTTCAATTTCCCACCAAAAAATTGTTTAGAAGCCACTGGTTTTAAAGCCAATCGGCGGGCGCTTGATTATTGCTTGAATTTAGTCGCTTTAATGCACACGATTTCCTCGAAAAAAAACTTTTGCCGCCCGATAATCTCGACGTTAAACCCGAATTCGGATAATTTTTGTATAGTCAGCTCGTAGTTGCACAACGAGCTTTCAATAGTCAGAAGCACGCCGTTTGGCTTTAGAAAATTTTGGAATTGCTCTAGGAATTCCCCAATAGTGCTGCGCCCGTCCTCCCCGCCGTCAAAAGCCTTGTTTAACTCCCCGCGCACTTTCTCCTCCTCCCCCGTAGGAAGGTAAGGCGGGTTGAACGCGATGCAATCGAATTGCTTTCCGCCAATTGCGCCGAAAAGATTGCTTTCCAAAAACACGCATTTCTTCTCCACGTTGTTCAACTCGGCGTTGCGCCAGCTTAACTCGACTGCGTTCTTGTTCACGTCAACTCCCGTAACCTCGCTTACCGCGATTTTTTTCGCCGCGAGCACGCTTACAAACCCGCTGCCGCACCCGATTTCCAGAAACTTTCCTTGCGCGTATTCAGCAACGCCTTGCGCGAGCAAGACCGAGTCGTCACTGGGCTTGTAAACATCGCTGTCATCCACAAGCTCTACTCCCATTAGCTCCATTGTCATTTCACGCAATTTCTTTGGGAGAAAACAAGTTTTTTAACCAAAGCTATTGATAATCTTGTTTGGGGGAAGAAAGCACTTTGATTTACTTGGTTGCCGGCGCAGTAATCCTAATCGCGCTAGCGATAGTCGTAATCAAGTTAGTGAAAAAAATATTGGTCAACAGCGTGCTTGGAGTCATTGCCTTGCTTGCAGTAAACTATTTCGGCGCGAGCCTCGGAGTGAAAATCCCATTAACCATCGTAACATTCCTAATTTGCGCGGTCCTCGGCCTCGCTGGAGTGGGTTTGCTGATAATCGCGCAGCTGCTCGGATTCAAGATTCAATAATTTGTTTTTCTAAAATCAGCCGATTTTCACAATGCACGTGTCACGTGCAACGAGTTTTCCGCTTTGAAACACTTAATAATCCGGCTTTTCCAATTCTTTCCTATGCAAAAAATATTCGTGAGAAAAGCGCGCTTTGATGAAAAAGAGCGTATTGAGCGTTTTGTTTCACAGAAAACAAGGTACTACACAAACGGCAAGCCGGCGATATCTGATTTTACCAAAAGTAGTCTCCTATCCGATTTTGGACGCTCGGGCGTAAGCCACTTTCTTGCATTTGTCGGAGAAAAACTAGTTGGAGTAGCTTCAACGACTGCTGATTCATCCTCGACTCATTTTTTAGAATCCTCTTTTGTGCACCCGGATTTTCGCAGCTCAAAGCTGGCTTCAGAAAAAAAACAGGACTTGCGGATCAACGAGCGCCTAATATTCCATAGGCTGCAACACTTGTTTGAAAACGAGGGCGCGCGTGAAGTCCTGGTTTTGCTCCCGACTAGTTCTCCTAATGAACCCATTGCCAGAAAATACGAGGCGCTTGGCTTCAAGCCAAACTCCAGCGGTTTTGCTCACGCGATTAGGCGAAAAACCTTCGAGGAATACAACGAGCAAGGCAAGTACGACGGCTTAATGTAAAATCGTTGTGTTAGGCTTTTACTTCAGCGAATGCAAGTACTTAAACGCGGAGAGCGACGCAACGCATCCTTCCCCCGCGGCGACCACGATTTGCGCGTCGGGCGTGTTAGTGCAGTCCCCCGCCGCGAACAATCCCGGCACATTCGTTTGGCCAAGCCTGTCGGTTTTAATGTGCTTGTACTCGTCCAACTCGACGCCCTTCACGAAATCAGTTGCCGGAATCCGCCCAATGTTAACGAAAACCCCCGGCACGGAAATAGTTTTCTTCACGCCGTTAACTTCCACTTCAACGCCCGACGCCATCTTCCCGCCGGTAATCGCAATGGTCTTCGCGTTGTAGACAAACTCGACGTTTTTCTGCGAGGACACTTGGTCGAACAAGGCTTTTTCTCCCTTGAAAAAAGCGTTTTTGTTAATCAAGAAGACCTTCCTGCAAATCTTTGATAGCATCAAAGCCGCGTCAAGCGCCGAGTTAGCCCCCCCGATTACCGCAACGTCTTTTTTCGCAAACAACGGCCCGTCGCAAGTCGCGCAGTAAGTTACGCCCTTATTATCAAACTCCTTTTCCCCCGGGACGTTAATCCTCCTCGGCGCGCTCCCAGTAGCGATGATGACTGCCTTGGACTCGAATTTCTTCCCGTCAAAGGTTTGCACAACGAATTTTCCGCCAGCCTTCTCGACGTTAACTATCTTCTCCCCGATTTCAGTGACTATTTGCGGGTAGTCAAGCAAGTGGTCCAACAGCTTCTCCGCGGCTGCGGCACCGGAGATTGATTTGAATCCAGTCCAGTTTTGGATGTCTCCCGACAACCCCGCTTGCCCCCCGACGTCCTTAGCCACAAGCAAAACGTCAAGGCCGCGCCTAGCGCTGTAAATAGCGGCCGTGACCGCCGCGGGCCCCCCTCCGACAACAATAATGTCGCGCATTATCTCACGCAATACCTTAATGCTATTTTTAACCAAACGTAAGCAATTTATCCGACTCTTCCACTATTTTCAGCAAGTCACTCATTGTTGAAACCGGGCAGATGCCTGTTCCCTTTTTTTGCCTTGATTTCAGGCACGTTCCGCACGCGAGCAGCCGCCCTTTTGCCCCAATAAACGCGCCAACTTGCTGCGCGACATTGAATTTTTCGTCCTTAATGCCCTCGAGTTCAACCCCGCGGTTTATCAAGAATACTGTTGCTTCGTGGCCTGAATTAAGGGATGTAACGCCGAACCTAAGCGCGTTCCAAGCGGTTTCCGCATCATCAGTTCCTAATACTAGCCCGATTTTCATTCCTCGTCACTCAAAGCTTTTTCAAGCCAGCGCTTTCTCCACCGCGGGCTTGTTGAATCCGACGATTATCTCCCCGTCAATGTCGATGACCGGCACGCCCATCTGCCCGCTTTTCTCGACCATTTCCTCGGCGCGCGACTGGTCCTCGCCAACATCGTATTCGGTATACTTCACTCCCTTTTGCTTGAAGTACTCTTTCGCGAGCCTGCAGTAAACGCAGGTCTTAGTCGAGTAAACCACTACCTTATGAGCCACCAAAACCACCTTTTTTTCTTGCTATAAAAATTTATTCCCAGCTTTTATTAACCGCATAAAATTATTAATACTGTTATATTGCCCGTCCAATATTAACCCTCGCCCTGCGGGTTAGCCGGCGGGAAAAAAACAAAATCACAACCCAAGGGGGAAAACTCTCCCCAAAGTTGCGGACTGCCCAAACCCCCTATGGTGAGGTTTCGTAAAACAAGAAAATTAGGGAAAGATAAAAAAAGAAAAAATCAGGGTAATCGGCAACTTGGCCTTTCTCAAGGCGTTACCGTCAGTTTGCCTAATATCGCGGGGTTGGTCGTGCCGCAGCACAATGAGTCCTTGTAAGTGAACTCGCCGGCCTTGTCGGCGACAAAGCTCGCCTGGTTGGTCTGCCCCTGCCTCACCGGAATGTTAATGCCAAAATCTAGCATCTTGAAGCTGTGCCCGTTTCCAGTCCCGTCGTCCTCCCCCGTCACCCTTAGTATCACTGAAGTGCCTTTCTTGATGCTAAGCGTACTGGGCGTGAAAGCGAATTTCTTGACTTTGACTTCAATCACCGAAGTCGGCAGCGCCTGCGTGGTCGGGGCTATCGGAGTCGGAGTGGGCGTCACCGTAGGCGCGTTTATCTGCGCCGCCGCGCTTGCTGAAGGCACTGCGGTCGCCCCCGCCGTAGCGGTTTGAGTCACTACCGCGGTAGGCCGCGCAGTAGCCGCGCCAGTGCGAATCGTGGGCTGCGCGCTTGGAGCCGCCTGGCCGTTTCCGAGCAACCCGCCTAAGTCAATGCAGCCCGCGGCAAGCAGGCTTACCAAAAGAATTCCAGCAAAAATCATCTTCATTAGCAAAACCCCTCGTATTTCTTCAAAACAAATGTTTTGTACTAATTACCTTGAGGGGGGTTAAAAACTTATCTTTTCCAACCCTGCTCGCGGGGAGCGCAAAGCGGGTGAAAACCCTTTTATTACTTGCCCGACCTTACTTTGTAAACAAAATTTTCGGGCGGGAAAACGTTTTTTTTTCAAAGCCCTTCAAGGTGGTTTTTTTTGGAACACGAACAGCACTCTTCGCACGCTAAGCAGCCAAACGCTTATATGCTTCCCCTCACCATACTCGTCGCGGCGATACTCATTTGCGCGACTTTACTCTACTCCTCGGGCACGATAGCAGCAAGCATCAACGCGCTTTCCGCGAGCGGCGGGGTAAAGCCAAGCACGATAACCGCTTCGGCAAATCCATCTACTGGCGCGGCAGCCTCCCCCACGCCTCGCGCGGTGCTGGACAGGAAAGTCTCAATTGACTTTAGCGGCAAGCCTATTCGCGGGCTTCAAGGCGCGCCGACAACCATGGTCGTGTTCGACGACTTCCAGTGCCCGTTCTGCTCAAAGGCCCACCCCGTGTTCAAGCAAATCCTTTCAGAATATAATTCGAGCGTGAACCTGGTAATCCGCCACTTCCCCCTGACTTCAATCCACCCCGACGCGTTCAAGTCCTCCGAGGCCTACGAGTGCGCGCTTGACCAGGGAAAGCAATTCGAGTACTCGGACAAGATGTTCGACAACCAGCAGAACTTAAGCATTGCCGCGCTGAAAAAATACGCTTTGGACCTCGGCTTAGACTCCCCTAAATTCAACTCGTGCCTTGACGGCGGGCAGAAGGCTCAAATAGTCCAAGCCGACGAGGATGCTGGAGCGGGGTACGGCGTTAGCGGAACGCCCTCTGTGTTCCTAGTTTCAAGCAAGGACTTGGACTACTCGCAAATCCAGGCGCTTGAAAGCGCTTCCGACGGCTTAGTCAAAGTCCTACAAGAGAAAAACGGCGCCGTTGTGCAAGTGGCCGGCGCGCTGCCCTACCAATACTGGCAGACGATACTGGGCGCGCTGAAAAACTAGCAGAGTAATTATTTTTTCTTATTTTCTTCCTTTTTTTATTTTTTCTTTAAAACTATTTCTTTTTGTTTTCTCAAAACTCCATTAGGTTCAAACCGATTTTCCCGCTGAACTTCCGCCCGATTTTTCCATCTAGGGGAAAAACAATTATTTCGCTCGTCACGCTCACCACCGCGCTTTTGAGGTGCCCGCCGAAGCACTCGAGCCTCCCGTTCGACAAAACAATATGCAAGTGCAAGTAAGGCTCGCCGTCCATCTCGCTAATGTTCCCCAACAGCGAGACTATCTCGTGGTCTCCAACCAATTTTTTCGAAACGATTTCCTTCTCCCGCGTCTTGAAAAAACCGATTTCCGCCTCTCCAACCGCGCCGATTCCGCTGACCGCCCCCGCGGAAACTTTGGCTCTCGCGCAGAATTCCTTGAGGCTGGAAACAATCTCGTCGCCCTTCTCCAAGCGAACGGCAAAATTTTCGCCAAGCTTCTTGAATTTCATTTAAATTACCGCCTTTAGTTGGAATAAATAAAAAAGAATTAGAAAATAAAAGAGTTTTTTTTCCAAAACCGCTTTGGGTTTTTACTCGCAGCAGTGCCCGCAGCACTCGTTCCTGCACGCGATTGAGGCCGCAATGTAGCCGACTAAGAACCACGCGATTATCCCGGCGATTACGCCCGATAATTTCACCGTCTCGACCGCGGTTACAGTCACCGAGCCCAACAGCATCCAATTCCACAGCGTCGCGTGCACGTCCGGCGCCATCCACGCCAAAACTGCGTTTATCGCGAACAATCCCGCTAGGGACAATCCGATGCTCGTCTTCTTGTTAGAGTAGTTTTTGTAAACCACGTCCATCACTGAACCGCTTTTCGAACTGCCCTTCGCACTGGTTTTTTTCCTCGTTGCCATAAGTGCCAATCACCTAGTAAGCCATTAATACTCCAGGTGATTTAAACCTATTAGTTGACGCTCTAGACAAAAAGCGGTATTTAACAAAAAGCGGTATTTATGGAACTAGCTATTGACGCCCAAAGCGTGTCGAAAACATTTCACTCCAAAAAACGCGCGACTAAAGCGCTCTCCAGCGTTTCGCTTGCAGTGAAAAAAGGCGAGGTCTTCGGCCTCCTCGGCCCCAACGGCGCGGGAAAAACGACTTTAATCAACTGCCTGCTTGGAATCACGACGTTAGACTCCGGCTCGGTGCGCGTGCTCGGCTTCGACCCGGATAAAAACGGCGTGCAGCTTCGCGAGAAAACCAATATTGTATCCGGGTTCTCCGGAGTGCTTCGAGGCCTAACCTTAGAGCAAATGCTTTACTACTACGCGATGCTCTACGACGTCCCAAACCGAGGCCGGAGAGTCGACGAGGTAATCAAGTTGCTTTCCTTGGAGGAAAAACGCGATTCAATGGTGTACCTCTTCTCCTCGGGATTCCGCCAAAGGTTTTTTCTCGCCAAGGCCCTCTTAAACAAGCCGAAAGTATTGTTCCTCGACGAGCCCACAGTGGGCTTGGACGTTGACGTAGCCATTAAAGTCCGCTCGCTGATAAAAAAGCTGAAAAAACAGGGCTACACCATCCTGCTAACAACTCATTATATGCTTGAGGCCGACGAGTTATGCGACCGCATCGCGCTAATCAACAAGGGCCGCATTCGCGCGCAGGGAACGCCCGCGCAGTTAAAGGGGTTGATTCGCGGCGAGAACGTGATTGAAGTCGCGTTAAGCAAGCCAAGCGGCGCGAAAACCGCGCGTGCGCACTTTAAGAAAATCAGCGGGGTGAAAAGCGTTTCCCCAACCGGGAACATCCTGCGCCTGCTAGTTAAGGACTATTCCCAAATCAAGGGAGTTATGAAAACCGTGCTGGCGCAAAAACTCAAGATAGACTCTATTAGCATAGTCGAGCCGACACTGGAGGAAGTCTTCCTTAAGCTGACTAACGACCCGTCGTTTGGCCAGAAAACAGTTGGCGAAACAAATGCTTAGCGAAACAATGCTTGGTGAAATTCAATGAACGCAATTCGAGTCCTCTCGCAGCCGTACAAGACGATAAAGGGAATCAGGGAAAACCCGTTTCGCTTCTACGACTTCATCCTCTCCCCAATCCTATTGCTTTACTCCGTGGCGCTGCTCGCGGTATTCCTTAATCCAAGCAAGGAAATTTTCGCAATGATTTTACTCGGCACGATTGGCTGGCGCGCTCTTCACGCGACTCAAGCCGACTTGCTCACCGGCTACCTCGACGAGCACTGGGCTGAAACCAAGATGATGCTCTTCTCCTCCCCCATTACGACAACCGAGTTTGTTGCAGGCAGCCTCCTTACGGGGTTAATCAAATTCGTTTTCGTTTTTATCCTGATGTACGCGGCCATCGCATTGTCTTTTGGCGTGCTAGTCCCAATCTCGCTCACCGTACTCTACTCGCTGCTCCTCCTCCTCGCTTACGGCCTAGCGCTGGGCTTGTTGTCCGTCGCGCTGGCTTACCTCTACGGCCAAAGCGCGTTTCCCTTCGCGTTTCAGTTCAGCACGTTTTTTTCCCTAGGCTCCGGAGCGTACTACTCCATCACAATATTCCCGCAGTGGCTGCAGGACTTTCTGATGCTAATCCCCTCGACTCACGCGTTCAACGGGCTGAAAAGCGTTTTCGGCATCGCGCAAGTAAACTTTCTTCACGCGACGATAATCACGCTTTTGTGGATAATAGTGTGCTGGAAAATCCACGGCTACGCGTACCAAAAAGCCCGCCAGCAAGGCAAACTCGCTTCAATGGGGTCGTAACAAAAACCAGTTAAAACCGGCTTTCCACAACCTATCTTATGGCCAGTTCTGCGCACAGAAGAGAGGCAAAGCCGTTGTTCGTCGGCTTGGAGCACGAGCTGGAATCCGGGGATTACGCCAAGGCCCTGGCGTTGATTGAGAAAAAAGTCAAGCCCGGAATGAGAGTCGGGCTGGAGTTGTCCCAAGAGCGCCTTGATGACTCGATTAAACACCCGATCTCGCACGCCAGCAACTTTTTCGTAAGAATCGGGGAGAAAATTCAAGAAAAAGGCGGCATTATCGTTCCAATTGACACAGACCGGGACAGGTTGAGCTATATTGTGCACTTCACGCAGTCAATGCACTTTGACCCGCGAAGGCAGAATTTCTTTACGGAAGCAGAAAGAACCGCGTTCAATAACGCCTCGAAACTAGTCGCGCTAAGAAGCAAGCACTTGCTTAAAAAAGCGCTCAAGCACGGGACTGAAATTAATTTCTTGGGCGCGCAGCACGCCTATGAAATACGGCTTTTTGCCAAACACATTCCATTAACCGTGCGCTTGCTGTCCAAATACCCGCAGCTCAAACACGCTTATCGCGCTATGCCAAGAAAAGACTTGCGGGAGCTAGCCGCGCGCTTTAAGACAATACGGCCAAAAAAAGAATTACGATTGGGCTTGCCTACTGCCCGAAACGCTTTTTTTTCCAAGGCGCTTTTCTCGCGTTGGCGCCCGTAATAAAACCAATGAACCAAACTAGCAATCCCTTGGGGTCAATCTTCATTTCACACCAGCACTCCTTTTCCCGTTATTTTATTTCCGTTGGTTTTTTTGCTTTCTCCACTCCGTACAAGCCAGTCAGCCCGCCTAAAAATCCTAGGACAAACCCGCCTATGAATATGAAGCCAGCGACAGACAACAGCACGGCTATAATTGAGCAAATCCAAGCGGTGCTTAATCGGCTTTTTCTTTTCTGCTCAATTTTTCTCGCTGAATAAACCACTGCAGCTCCGGCAATTACTCCCGCCACGCCCAAGAACAAGCCAATCAATCGAACGGTGTTTACTCCGCCGGTGCCAACCGCGTAAGCGGTTATTGCCAGGGTGAGAATAAAATTAAGCAGCACCAACGCGCCGCCCACTTCAATAATTTTTTTCGCATTCATTTTACATCAATTTTTTTTCTATTTACGCGACTAGCTTCAATCCGTACATTAAAACCGCTCCCGCGAACACGAGTGAAACCGTATTCAAGACTTTAATCAAGGAATTAAGCGCTGGGCCCGCAGTGTCCTTGAACGGGTCGCCAACAGTGTCCCCGACAACCGCGGCCTTGTGCGCGTCAGAACCCTTCCCGCCGAGGTTTCCCTGCTCGATGTACTTCTTCGCGTTATCCCAACTCGCCCCGCTTGTAGTCATAAACACCGCGAGCAAGAATCCCGATACGATAGCCCCCGCCAGCAATCCCGCCAACGCGGTTGCGCCAAGCAACAATCCGACGACCAGCGGCGAGAGAACCGCAATCAAACCCGGCACCAGCAGTTCGTGTAAAGCCGCCTTGGTTGAAATGTCGACTACGCGCGCGTAATCTGGCTTTGCTTTCCCGCTCATTATTCCCTTAATCTGCCTAAACTGGCGGCGCACTTCCTCCACGATGTCAAAAGCCGCTTTTCCAACCGCTTTCATCAAAAAGCTCGCGAATAGAAACGGCAGCATTCCCCCAATGAATAACCCGATTACTACTGCGGGGGACAACAAGTTGATTGTAGTCAACTGCGTGCTCTCGGCAAACGCGACGAACAACGCGAGCGCGCTTAACGCCGCGCCCGCAATAGCGAATCCTTTAGTCGTCGCCTTCGTAGTGTTACCCACTGCATCCAACGGGTCTGTCGCATCGCGGACTTTCTTGCTCATTCCGCTCATTTCAGCAATTCCGCCCGCGTTGTCGGTAATCGGCCCGTACGCGTCTAAAGTAATCACTATTCCAGTCATTGAAAGCATTGCAACCGCGGCAATGGCGATTCCGTAAACTCCGCTAGCCCCGGCAACCCCGGTCACTAAAGTAAAACTCGCGGCAATGGCGAGAACCACCATTATCACCGGCAGCGCGGTGGAATTCAACCCAACGGCTAGGCCAGAAATAAGATTAGTCCCCGCTCCAGTCTTGGACGCGTTCGCGATTTC
>JACRGG010000097.1 GCA_016217775.1 Microcaldota archaeon | reverse complement strand
GGGTACCCTTGGCCCTCAAGGGAAGACCACCACGTTTTCGCAGTGTCAAGCTTCACGGCGCAGTTTGGAAAAGTATCATATCCCTCCGACCCCCACTCAACGTACTCGTCAGCCAACAGCCCGAAAGAATGCCCCAGCTCGTGGACTCCAACGAAATCCTTGCACGAGCGGGAGTCAAGCTTAGTCTTGTTCTGCCAGGACACGAAAACGCTCGACATTGGAGCGCTAATGAGCGCGTCTCCGGAAAACCACGCGAACGAGCGGAACTGCTGGTTGCACAAGTAAACGACTTTCTCGTTAGGCAACTGGCAAGTAAACGGATTGCCGACGCTCTTTATTGACTGGATGTATTCATAGCAATCCACCGTGTTCGGGTCGAATGAATCGTCGCGCTTGAACCAGAAATTGATTTTGTCCTTGTTCGACTTGTACGGCTCTATGGACAAGAGCCCGTATTGCGGAATTGTTTCATATGCGCCAGTGTCCGGCTTGTAGTCAGCTGATTGGCAGACTTTGTCAAAATACTCCATCTTTTCGCCAGTATCATAATTAGTGTAAGAATAGTTTGTCACCGGCCAGCTGCCGGTAGTCTTGTTTGACAAGGCAATGTCGTAATTTCCGAGGCCGTCGTAGTCAACGAACTGCCACGCCTCGCGCTTGATGTCCTGGTTTTTGTACCCGAGGAACATAAAAACGATGTTAAGCCTGTCCGCGCCGGCGTTGTTGTGGCCGGCAACGACTTCAGTGCAAGAACCGGATTTTGCCGGTTCAGTAAGCGTTTTCGCGCTCCACCCAGTAGTGTTTTTGGACGCGTCGCAAGCCTCGTTGTAGGGATTGAACGGGTTTGAGGCGCCGTTGTCGAAAGACTGGGTGAAACTCCCGTAGTTAATCCTGCATTTTTGCGTGCAGTCAGCGTCGGTCAAAGCAGTGCATCCAATCGGGCACAAGCCGTTTTTAGCGCTCAAGTCGCAAGATGCTTTCACGCACAATCCGTTATAGCACGCGCCGCCTAATCCCGCGCAGTCAATAGACGTTTGCACCGTAGTGTTGTCGGCGCTGCACGAGTACTCGGCCAGAAAAGTTTCATTCAAGCAAGAGTCCGTCTTGAAGCTGACGAAATCAAGCCCGACTTTTTGGCCTGTGACTCCCGCCGCAAAAGCGTTTTCGCCATTGTCGGAGTCAGTGCAGCTTTTCGGCACTACGCACGCGCCTTCAATACAGCTCCCGCCCTGATAAGAACAATCGCTTATGCTAGAATAATAATCTCCGTACGAGCTGCAGGCGTACTCAAAAACGTTTTTTGAATCAATGCAGAAATCGGTGAAGTTGCCGCCCTTGTAGGTAAGATCGCCTTTTACTGAAACATCGTATCCCCCGTCGGTTTCGGAGCAAACTGCTTTCGGCTTCTCAACGCAAGCCCCGTCAACGCAGCTTCCGCCATTGTAAGAACAATCCATAGCAGTAAGGTAATAAGAATCGTTGTAATAACTGCAGGAATACTCGGCAACCGTATTTGAGTCCGCACAGAAATCTGTTTTAACCTCGCCGTTTAGAGTAACGTTTCCTTTCACAGTGCTATCGTACCCGCCGTCGGTTTCGGAGCAAACTGCTTTCGGCTTCTCAACGCAAGCCCCGTCAACGCAAGTACTGTTCAAGCTAGAGCAGTTAACCGCGTATTGATTTATTGAATTCCGGTTCGAAGAGCAATAGAATTCAACTAGCGTATTATTATCCTGGCAATAGTCAGTCTTGTTTTCAAACAAGTATGCGGCAGAACCTTTTTGAGTAAAAGAAAGCCCACTTAAAACATAATCAAACAAAACCCCATTCCATACAAGCCGTTCGTCCGAGTCAGTGCAAGACGTGACCGGGGGAGTGTTAGTCAGCGCGGGGGGAGCGTATTCTACGAAATTGTCGAAAGAGATTCTGGCGCCGGCAGGGCTAAACGAGTACAATGCCTTGCGCACGAAAGGAGAGTAGCTAATCGCAACCGAAGTGGGAGTAACCTCCTTCAACTCGCTTCCGCCCGGAGAAATAAAACCGGATTCGACAGACTTGTTAAAATTGCCAGCGTAGTTGCCTATTCCCTGCGCAATACTGTAGTACGGCACGGTCAATAAAGTCGTGCTTGTTGAAGAGCTGTCGAACAAGTAACTCGCGTCGGCAGGATACAAATCAACTTCCCACCAGCCGTTAAGCGTGTTGTTGAAGACGGTGCTTCTCTCGAAAATCCTCAGCCTAGCGTCCCTAACCCCGTTTTCATTGGAGTAAACTAATTCGATTGCTCTAGCCAACTGGGCGTTAGGGTACGTATACGTTACAAAATTCGAGTCGAGCCTAGTGTAATTCGCTGAAGACAAGTCCTTGGCGTAAACCCCGCCGTTGTACTTATCGAAGTAAAGCGAGTCAACGTAATACTTGCCGGTGTCAAACGCGTAAGCGAAAGAAGACTTGAGCCTGGTGAAATTCTTGTCGATTGAATACCCCTCGCCGGTGATTGAATAACTTCCAGGAAGAGGCTCGATGCGCAGCGCATCCATATTAGTTTGCTCAAGGCCAACAAAAGTAAGTTTCTTTGACGCCGGACTTGCTAGAATGTTAAGAGATTCTCCTGCACGCAGCCTGCCTGAACTTTGGCCGATTAATTGAATCGACTTCAATGAAACTGCGGCAGTCGAGTTTAGCGTAATCGGAGTCGTTTCAAGCTTGACTGCCCAGCCCGCATCGCCGTTAGTCTTGGTTCTAGCATCGTCTCCAACAAAGCCGATTTTCTGCCCGTCGGTCAAGACGAGCCGCTGCGAGTAGGCAGTTACCAACACGTAGCTTGAGGAAAGAGAAGCGTTAGCGGCTGCAAGCAAATAGAGCTTGAAGTCAGCCCCGTTTTTGGAATAATAGTTCTGTCCCTCAAAACGGGAGAGCGAGAATGAATCTATTTTCTTCCCCGCGGAATCAAGCAGGTCGAAATTAGCGTAGAAACGGAGAGTAGAGGCGTTTTTGGGGTCTGACCAGCTCTTGAAAGCGCCCGTAAACAATAGTTTCTTTCCGAAAAACTCGAGGGACTCGTTTACGGACAGTTTCTTCCTCAAGACAATTGGCGCGAGGGAAACAGACGCAGGGCTTGAGGGCGAAAAGCGCTCAACCAAGTACTGACGACCGAGAAAACGCACGTACGCATTGCGGTTTTCAACCAGCCCGCTTGGCTTGTCTGAAACTGCGGAAGGAAGGCCGGGAGTAAAAACAGTTTTGTAGCCGACCAGCAGCTTGTCTGCAGCCATTCTCTTTATGGCAGTATCGTAATAAGTTTTTCCAGCCAAGTAATAGAATTCTTCTTCATCAGTTAAAACGCCGCCCACGCTTTTCACCGAGCCCTTGAATGCGATATCGGGATAAGCGGTGCCGAAAAGACTATACCCCCCGCCCGTAACGCCGTCGCCGAAAAGATTTTGGGAAGAAACCGCAGTGCCGCGCACGTTATCATCAATGGCTGCACGATAGTCAAGCGCGTCGAAAAACTGCGTTTTAAGCAAAACAGAGCCGTTGAGAACAGCTTGAGAACCAAAGCCAGTTGCCGTGGTTGTTGAAGTAGTCGTGGTTGTCACGGTTGGCGATAAGATTGGAGCCGGATTAACAAAAAGCGGCCCTAACTCGCTTGCGTCAGTTGTTGGAACTGGAGTTATAGAAACGTCCAGGGTAGGAATTGGCGTTGAAGCCGCGGCTAAAGCAGTTATTGGAGATTGAGTCGGAAAAAGAGCCGTACCCGCCGCGGAGGCAATATACGGGCTTGCAGAAGGAGCTATTGCCGCCGGAGTAGCCGCCGGTTTTTTAGCCGGAATTGGAGTAGGCGCTAGGGTGGGAACGTAGATGCTCGTCCTCACGCTAGATGTGATTTTGCTCACGCCAGTTGACTTGGAGTAACCCGCCGAAGTAGTGAAAATTGGAATCAAGAGAAGAACTAACAAGACTGGAACAATTATTTTTAAGCCCTTCAAACCCAACCACCTTCTGCTAGAAAAACAAACGAAAACTAAAAAAAAACAAAAACAAACGATTTTAAAAAAAAGTAGATGAGTATACTACTATATAAGGATTACAAAAACAAGCCAATAGCTGGAAATGGCTGAATTCAGCCAAGAAAAGGCGGGGAAAACGAAAATGCGTGAAATCAACTCGATTTACGGAAAGCTCTTGCAGCACTACGGCGCGCAGGGCTGGTGGCCTATTAGCGGCGAGTACAGGAAAAACGATTTTTCCACGCCAAGAAACGAGGAGGAGCAACTCGAAGTTTGCTTTGGCGCGATTCTCGCGCAGGGAATCAACTGGCAGGCGGCGCAAAAAGCGGTTTTCAACTTAAGCAAGCTCAACGCGCTCGACCTCTCGGCTTTTGAAAAGCTCGGCGAGGAAAAAATCAGGGAGGCAGTCAAGCCCGCCGGCTATTTTAACCAAAAAGCGAGAAAGCTCCTCGAGTTCTCGGAATTTTACTCAAGCCTGCAGGGAAAAACCCCCTCTAGGGAAGAATTGCTTGGGGTTTGGGGAGTGGGGGAGGAAACCGCGGACTCCATACTGCTTTACGCCTACAGGCAGCCGCAGTTTGTCGTCGACGCGTACGCGAAAAGAATCTTCTGCAAGCTGGGCTTGATTGACGAAAACGCTTCTTACGCTCAAGTAAAGAAGTTGCTTGAAGACAATCTGCCGTTGGACTACAAGTTGTTCAACGAGTTCCACGCTTTGCTGGTCGAGCACGCGAAACGCCATTACTCGAAAAAACCGTTTAGGGATCTCGTTTTGCTGTAAATCAAGTCCTGGTTTTCTCCAACGGAGTGGAGAATGACTCTATGCATTTTGAGCACGAGTAAACGCTTGGCGTGATGCCAGCGGAATAAGAAGAAAGCTCCTTGATCGACTCGCTTTTGCAGAACGGGCAGGCGAAAACAGTTTTTCGCTTCCCCGGCAGAGGCCTAGAGGATTCTTTGGCAACCAATTCGTCTATTTTCTTAAAATCCTTTTCATTCAAACAAACACCGGCCTTAAGCAACGGCTAGTCCTTTATCGCTTCCCAGAGTATTTCCTCTCGCGCGTTGACTTCAATCCCGCGGTCGGTGATGTACATCGGGTGGATGAGCGCGTTGTGCGAAGTGCCGCGCATTTTGCGCACGTAAAGCGAGCGGTGCGGCGGTATGAAGTGAAGGGCGACTACGCCGTCAACAAGGAATTCCTCGACTCCAAAGCGCGAGAGAGCGGTTTTCTTCCCGCTGGTTTCGCAAGTGAGAATTGTAGTGCAATTGATTTTGCGCAACTCTTCGATTAAGTTATAAATCGCGTAGCGGATGTCCGACGTGCTTTTGAACCAGAAAGTGAACGCGG
>JACRGG010000098.1 GCA_016217775.1 Microcaldota archaeon | reverse complement strand
TGTTGAAGGGGCGAAATACAAGTACGCGGACACAACGCAAGAGGAAGCGATTTTGCTCAAGGCAAGTTTCCTGCTTTACCAGCTCGCGGCCAAGGCGCACGCGTTTGCCGAGGGAAACAAGCGGACATCAATTACAAGTTGCCTGGCGTTCCCATCTATGAACGGACTGTATTTTGACACCAACAAGCACCAGGAACTACTTGATTTTGTGCTATCCGCAGCTCAAGGAGGGCAAAGCATTAACGGCATCCACAAGTGGCTTTCGCAAAGAGTTAAAAGATATTAAATTCAATAAAATAAGAGGGAGAAAAAAATGAAGAGCACGGATACTGAAGTGAAAGTAGACGCTAAATTCAAGGCGCTAATCGCTAAAATAATCCGCGAGAACAAGGTTCTCCTAGACGAGCTGGCTAAGCACTAATTTTTTTTCTTTAAAACGCTAATTCATATAACATTTTCTTGCAGCATTCTTACTTTAATTTGCCTCTCGCGAATTTTTCGCTCCCGCCGCCCACTCCGCGCGCCTTGAGAAGTTCAACCGCGTTCTTCCCGCTAGCTTCATTGCACGCGACTACGACAAACCCGTCCGAGTTGGAAACTACAGCGCACAACTTGTCTCCCTCGGCGATTTTCAGCGCGAGCTTCTCGCACAACGCGCTCGAGTAATCCACTTTAGCCTCGACCAAACCATTTTTCGCTTGTTTTGCCAGCTTCACTGCGTGAGCGTCAACCAGCTCTTCGCGTGCTTTCTCCAATTCTTTTCTCGCAGCCTTCCACTCCGCAATCATTTTCTCGACTGCGTTAGGCAATTGGTCTTTTGAAACCGCGAGCAGCTCTGTCGTCTTCTCTAGGATTTCCTCGTCTTTTTGTATTTGCTCGAGCGCTTTCTGCCCGGCCTTGTAATGCAATCTAACCACCCCGTCTTGAACCGATTCCGCTCCGGTAATCTTAACCAAGCCAAGTTCTTTAGTGTTCTTCGCGTGCGTGCCACCGCAGGCCTGCACGTCGTAACTATGCTCTCCGATGTCAACCACCCTGATTTTGCGTCCTATAGCCCCGCCGCCTTGGTAGAGCCTAAACCCGTGTTTTTTCTCCGCCGCCCCGCGGTCAAACTCCTTAACCTCGATTGGAAGCGCTTGCTTGACCGCCTTGTTGACCTCTAATTCAATCTCGTCCAACTCCCGCCTGGATGGCTTGGAGAAGTGAGTAATGTCAACGTGGCCCTCGTCTTCAGTCTTCTTGCTCCCGGCCTGCCACACTTGCTTGCCTAAAACGCGGTGCGCCCCTTGAATAACCAAGTGCGTAGCCGAGTGGTGCAAAGTAATTTGCTTGCGCCTTTGCGCATCCAACTTAAGCCTGACTTTCTGCCCGACCTTAAATTCATTTATCTTTTTCGAATCCAAGTAATGCAGTATTATTCCATTGGATTTTTGCGTGTCGACAACTCGCGCCGAGTCGATAAAACCCGTGTCCCCGACTTGCCCCCCGCCCTCCGGGTAGAAAATCGTTTGGTCCAACGCAACCAGATTGTCCTTAACCGCAGCTACGGTCGCGTCAAGCGACTCCAAATCGTTGTCCTCGTAATAAACCGCGCGAGTAATTGGAGCCGCCAACTCGGTTTTCTTAACCGCTTTCTTCTCCATCACGTGCCTGCTTGTAATAGCGTCGTAAAAATTAGTTGGAACATCTATTTGCGCGTGCTTTTCCCTAGCGGCCTTCTCTAAAATCTCCGGCGTAACCCCGTTGGACTCGTAGAGAGTCGCCATCTTCTCAACTGAAAGCCTCTCCCCGCGAGAAATAATCTCTCCCGCAATCTTCTTCGCCTTCTCCAGCGTCGAGTAGTACTTTTTCTCCTCGCAATCAAGAGTTTTCGCAATAGAATCAAGGCTCTCCTCCAACTCCGGAAACAACGGCTTTAGCTCCTTGGCCTGCATTTCCAAGAGCTTGAAGAACTCGAACGAAAAATCGTATTCCTTCATAAAACCAAAAGCCCGCCTCGCTAAAATCCGCAGGTTGTACCCGCCGGCAGTGTTTGAAGGCAACGCGCCATCCGATAGCGCGAACAACAAAGCGCGCGAGTGGTCCGCAATGGCGTAAAGCCCCTGCATTGGAGAAATATTCTCCTCTAATTCATCCAACGAAATTCCAAGCATTGAAGCAATTTTTTGCTTCTCCTCGCGCAAGTTTAAAACCGAGTCAACGTCGAGGCTTGCCGATAATTTCGCGTAGCGGTTAAGCAACTCCTTGTTTGGCTTGAACCCGCTTTGTTTCTTCATAAACTCTAATTCTTTGGGGAAAACCGCGTCGTAGGCAGTGTAATCCCCGCGGTAGTACCACAATAACCGCTCGAACCCCCACCCCACGTCAATGGCTTTAGTGTCCAACTCCGTGAATTCGTTTCCCTGCGAGTGGCGGTACTGCATAAAAACGCTGTTAACCAACTCGCTGCCCTTCGAGAAGCTCTCGATGCACGGGCCGAATGCAGAAAAGTCAGGCATTGACCAAACGTCTTCACCGTAAGTAAGCTCTTCCTTATCGGCTTTCAAAACCTTGGTTAAAAACTCGTAGTTTAATCGAATGCACTCGTCTTTCCAATACCCTTGCTTCGGGTAGTTAAACGAGTGCTGGCCCGCCATCATAAAGCAACTAAAGTGCCGGCCGGTAATCCCGATGTTCGCAATGTCTGGAAAACGCAGGCACATTTGCGGAACCATTAACGGGTTAGCTGGGTACTCGAACGCAACGCGGCCGTTCTCCAAGCGCTGGAAATCAACTATGCTGGCTATAGTAAAATACAAGTCGTCGCGCCAGCGGGAGAGAACCGGATATCTTGGCAAAATCTCGTGGTTGTTTTTCTTCCAAAACGCCTCGAATTTCTTCCAAAACCCGACGTACGTTTCGTCCAACGGCTTTGGCTTGAAAAACGAGTACTCTTCGTGGGACGAGTCCCCGCAAGTAACTTTGCCTAGCGACCAAAAGCCTTTTCCGCACTTTGGGCAAACCCTGCGGCTAAACCCTTCTTTCTTGAAGACTTCGACCTCGTAGTACTTCTTGGGGTTTGCGGCGAATTCTTTTCTCAAAAAATCTTTTGAAAGCATAGTTAACACGATTGCAGTAATTGATGCCTAATTTATTGGGTACGAAAGAAGTTAAAAAACTACGATAAGTATACTAAATGCGTCAAGCAAGTGAATTAATTATGGTTAGCGAGAAAAGCGCGGGGATTTTACTGCATTACGGGGAGTATTGGCTATTGCTCCAGCACGGGGCGGGGCACTGGAGTTTCCCCAAGGGCCACGTCGAGGGAAAGGAAAGCGAGCGGGAAACCGCGCTGCGGGAATTAGAGGAGGAAACCGGGATTTGCGCCGCTGAAGTAATGCTCGACGACGATTTTCGGGCTGAAACGCATTACTCGTTCAAGCGCGGCAGCGAGAGAGTGGACAAGACGGTAGCGTTTTTCCTCGGCGAGTCAATTACGAAGAAAGTTCGAGTCAGCTTCGAGCACCAAACCTACAATTGGCTGCCTAAAGACCATACGCTGAACAAAATAACCTTCAAGACCGACCAAGACGTGTTCAAGAAAGCAGTCGAGCACTTGGAGAAAAAACAATAGTAGTAAAAAAAGGTTAGAGTGGGAGCCGTACCCCGCTTTCTGTTGTTAATGGCATTTGACTAAGCGGCGAAATCGCCTTGCGTTGGAATTTGTTTCACCGCGCGTTTCACAACTTGGGGAAAGTCTTTATCGAATCAATCTATTGTCTCATTTTCTCTTTTTCCCAAGTTTTCGTTTCTGTTCGGCGAAAACACTCGCCTTAAGCGAGTTGCTTCTTAGGCATTTTACTAAACTGCTTTTGCAGTCCCAACGAGCGGAAGTTCCTCAGCCGCCCTCCTTTGACGGAAAGGGCTACCGACAGCCACTCACTCCCCTCTAACCAAGAGAATTAAGTGAGGAAACTTGGATAAAAACCCTTGCGCAGTTAATAAACTAAGTATGGACGAACAAACAAACGAAATGCAAGCACAACCGCAGGCAAGCCTTAACTTAGCCGTGCAAAACGCGTTGGGGAAAATGCAAAAGCAAGGCTATTCGGTGAAAACGCGGTTCAAGGACTACTCGCACTTAAAGTGCACTGCGAAAATGCGCTTCAACCAGTTGGAAGTGTTTGCAACAAGCGCTTACGCGCAAACAAGCCAAGAAGTTCTAGACGGACTGGTACTGCACGTATTGCTTAGATTATTTAGATTCAAGCAAGCCCGTTTTGCCCCGCAGTTGCTAGCGTACAAAAAATTCGTTGCGTCAGCGCAAGCCCAAGAGATCAGCAGGCAATTAATTCAATCCAAGGGGAGGAAAAAAAAAAGTTAACGCAATTGGCGACGCGCACGACTTGCACCGGGTTTGCGCGAAAGTATTGTTCGAGCACGGCAGCGTGCTTAAAGAAACGCTAGTTCCGCAATTGACTTGGTCGGACAACAAGTCAAGGCGCTTGCTAGCGCGCCACGACGAGCACTCGAATAGGATTATCGTCAGCAAATTATTTGATTCAACCCACGTCCCGCAGTTCGTAGTCGAGTATCTTTTGTACCACGAGCTGCTGCACGCCAAGTGGGGAGTAAAGTTTAATGAAGAGAATTTCTCGCGTAAAGTCCACCCGAAGGAATTCAAGGCGGACGAGAAAAAATTCAACAAGTATAAGCAAGCCATTGACTGGATTGGAAAAAACTCGAGGTACCTACGATAATCCGTTTTTCGCAATAAACCAAGGGTTTTTAAGCGTTTTTCGTAATAATTCACTTGTTTTAAACAAAACTGTTTTCAATCAAATTCTTTAGTGATTAATGTGGACGAACTAGACAAGAAAATAATTGGATACCTGCAAGACGATTCTAGGCGGCCTTTCGTCGAGATTGCGAAGCACTTGAGTGTTTCAGAGGGAACGATTCGAAAGCGAGTCGCGGATATGCTGAAAAGCAAGGACATCACTAAATTCACGTTATTGCTTGGGAATAACTCGGTGAGCGCGGTGATGGCGGTTAACGTGAGCGGGAAGAAAACCGGCGTTATTGCAAAAGAAATTAAGGAACTCTACGGCGTGAGGCAAGTTTACGAGCTTGCCGGGGAGTACGACGTTTTCTGCATCATAACCGCGTACTCGATAC
>JACRGG010000012.1 GCA_016217775.1 Microcaldota archaeon | reverse complement strand
CTCTAGAGTATTTTTCTTCAACCTCAAAAGAGCCTAATGAACGAATTGCACCAATTTTTGACAAGTAAACACACCTCGCAGATCATTACTACAAGGAAGAAAATAAACGTTTACCTCCGAAAATCAGTTTACGCCGAATAAATCAAACCTCTCTTAAATAAAAACAAGGATTTTTTGATAGTGGACAAGCATCTTAAAAAAAGCGGGTTCACTCAAAAAGACGCAGACCTATTTGCAAAGAAAGTAAATAAGCATATGGGAAAAATTGCATTAATGTTGTTAAGTGAGAAGTAACCGCGCTAAGCGTGGAACAGCAGTTGTATTATCAGGTTGAGGAGGTAAATGCCGAGGAGGGTTACTCCCTCTATTTTCCCCAACCGCCCGCGCAGGAGGAAAATCAATAGCAGGAAGCTAAGTATCAGCACTGCGGGAACGGTTAGCAGGGCGGACAAGACGCTTATTTGAATCGGCTGTATCATCGCTATGATTCCAAGGGTAATCAATAGGGTGAAGATGTTCGAGCCGATGGTTTCGGAGACGGCGAGTGCCTCGTGGCCGCGGCGCGCGGCTTGGACTGAAGCCGCGAGGTTTGGGATGCTGGGCCCCAGCGCTCCGATGGTCAGGCCGACTAGCAAGTCGGATATGCTTAATGCCTGCGCGATGCTGATTAATCCGCGCGTGAACAGCTCTGCGCCGACAATGAGCATTACCGCCCCTAGGAGAAAGTACTGGTAGCCGCGGACTTTCTTCTCCGTGGGGTCGAGTTTTCCAACCGCGGTGAGCGTTTGAGTAACGCTTTTCTTCTCCTCTTCCTTCTGGCGCTTGGTCAAGTCCTTTTCCTGAGTGTAGACGTTTACTATGTACGGGATGAACAGCAATAGCAGGACTAGGCCGTCCACGCGGCTTACGGTGAAGTCCTCCAACGCGATTGCAATGACCGCCATCGTGATGACTACCATAAACACTGCGTCGCGCGTGACCATCTGCTTAGTTACCTTAAGCGGGCGGATTATCGCGCTTAACCCGATTATCAGCCCCAAGTTGATTACTATCGAGCCCATCGAGACTCCAAAGGCGAGCACGGAATGGCCCTTTAAGATTGCTGAAACCGCGATGACCAGCTCCGGGAGGCTTAAGAGAACTGAAACGAGGATTAAGCCGATTGCAACGTTGGAGGTTTGCAGCTTCTCCGCGATTTCAACCGACGAGTCCGTAATCCACTCCGAGCCCTTCAAAATTAGGAGGACTGAAACGATGATGAAGCCGATTTCGAAGAAAACCATTTTAGTAAAAACCCGCCATTAGGGCTAGAGCCTGTTTTTGAATCCAAGAATTAATGCAAAAAAACCTTATTAGCTTAATGATAACCGCGCTGTAGTGGGATTTGCCACTTCAAACAACGGGTTCGCACAACCAAAACCAGTATGGACGATTGACGAAGCGCCTTTCGTTAGTTATAAAAGCTTTTGGAGGCTATTTTTACTTCATATTATGGAACAGCTTAAAGTCAAGATAGCGGGCGAGATTTCTCTCTCTTCCGACCCAGGGGCTACGATGCGCAAGTGGCGCGAGGTGTTCGGCGTCACGCAGACTCACTTAAGCGAGTTTCTGCAAATCAGCCCAAGCACGATAAGCGACTACGAGAGCAACAGGCGAAAAAGCCCGGGCATTCAGGTAATCAAGCGGTTTGTCGACGCGCTGATAAAGCTTGACGCGGAGAAGGGCGGGGAGTTGACGAAAAGGTTTGCCGAAGCCGAGTCGCCGACCGACTACTACGACGCGATTAACTTTAGTAAAAGCGTTGACGCAAGCGATTTCTCCAAGGCAATCGACGCGAAACCCGTTTGCTGCCCGGAGAAGCTAGCGGACTTGCACTTGTTCGGCGCGACGATAATAGACAGCGTGAAGGTAATACTCGACTTGCCTTACGATAGTTTTATGAAAATCTACTCGACTACAACACAGCGCGCGCTGATTTTCACTAATGTTTCAACGGGGAGAAGCCCGCTAGTCGCGATTCGAATGACTCCAATCAAGCCCACTCTCGTCGTCCTGCACGGCTTGAAGGCAAGCGAGGTCGACAAGCTGGCAATCAAAATCGGCGAGAACGAGCGCATACCCGTACTCGCCACTACAAAAAGCCTGGATGAAATAAAAAAAGAATTGAAAAAAATTGGATAAAAAAAATCAATTGAAAAAATCGGCTAAAAAAATCAAAAAAAATAGTTTAATTAATTACCCGAAAGTCTTTTCCCCGGATTTTTTTTAGTTCCTTCAAGTGGTGGCGTTGGAGGGCCACGAGTTTTTTCTTCTCCTGGAATTCCTCGTCGAGGCGGATTAAGACGGTTTTTCGGTACAAGTTGACTCCATCGCGCCGTCCTACGAGCTTGTTGTTGACGTCAAAGTGGTAGCCCTGGCGGTTCAGCACGTGCATTGCCCGGCGCTTGTCCATCAACAGAATATCCACTCCCGTTGTTTGCGGATTTACGGCGACGACGTGATTGCCTTGCTCCTCGAATAATTTAAGCATATGATTGGCGTTTTTTGAAACGTCCTTCTCGCTTCCGCGGACTTGAATTATAATCTCGTGGTAGCCCCCGGCAAGGCGAGAGCAGCTCACGCAAGTAGTCTTGTTTAACGGAATTGAAGCGTGAATCTTCCTCCCCACTTTTTTTCCGTGAACCGATAATTCCGCTTCCAAGTTCGCTTCAATCGATTTTTTTAAGAAAACGTAATTAAAGTCGATTATTTTCACGTCGTGGCGGAACTTTATTTTCTTGAAAAACCAGTCCTTGAAGGCCTAGTCGGTGAACTCAACCCACTTTCCCTCCAAGAACGCCTTCTTGCACTTCACGCAGTACTGAAAATCCGAGAATTTCGGCTTCTTGAACAACTCCCCGCTGTGCCCGTCAAAACAGTTTCTGCAAAAACTCCCCACGAACCCGTCCGGAGAGCCGGTAAACCCGCAAGTTGGACACATTTTAGTCATTCAATAAAACCCGTTAACTTTTTTCAGCAATTATTTAGTCCAGTAAATTGTGTGGAAAGTGGTTTAAAACACGCTTGCCGCAGCAAAACAACGCCGGGTTTTTCTTGTACGCTTGTCACGAACTAAGGATTTTCCGTTAACGCTTTTCGAGCGAAGCGAGGAAAAGGGTTACTTGGGTTGTGAATCACTTTAGAGTGATAATATCACTAATTAGTGATATTCGTAAGACTTTCGATAAGCACCAAAAAAACATATATTCCTAGCATCCATAATACCTTAAGAGAGTATTTTAAAAGCGAAAAGTATAAATAGGCGTGCGG
>JACRGG010000096.1 GCA_016217775.1 Microcaldota archaeon | reverse complement strand
TGCCACGCCACGGCTAGGACCGCGCCGATTGGGCTTGGCAAGCCGATGAAAAACCCTTTCTGCTTTTGGAGATTAAAGTTCGCTAGCCTGACTAAAATGCAGAATACGTAGAATAGCGACGCGATTAGGACGTGAATATTTGCGCCAAGCAAGTTTGGCGCAGTAAGCCATACTATCATCGCGGGCGCTGCGCCAAACGCGATTGCGTCCACCAGGGAATCGAGTTGCTTGCCGAACTCGTTTGATTGTTTTAATGCCCTCGCGGCGTACCCGTCGAGCTTGTCGAAAAAAGCTGATGCGGCAATTAGCAATAGGGAGTAAAACAGGCTTATCGGCGCGAAGAAAACCGCGAGAAGAGCGCAGATGGCGCTTGCTAGGGTAAACAAGTCCTTGAATTTTAGTATGCCAAGCTGCCCGAACACCATATTACCGCAACTCCCTAAGGCGGGAAGAAATCCGTAGTACTACCCATCCTTTTTAATTTAAAGCCTTAACATTATAAAACAGTTTAATTGGGCGTGTAGCTTAGCCTGGTAGAGCGCCAGTCTTATACGACTGCCAACCCCGTAATCGAGTTGGTTAAAGGTGCCTAACGGTTTTTCTAGTCTAGGAAAGCTGGATGTCGAGGGTTCAAAACTAACCTCTTTTCTTAGAAAGAAAAGACGTTAACGAGAAAAGAACGTGGTGAAAATCCCTCCATGCCCATTTTCATTTTTTTGGCGAAAGCAATGAGCAAAAACGAGATAGCAAGGCAAAGATGCGAACAACTCCTCGAACTGGCGGCCAAAAATTATTCCGCCGACAAAAAACTTTCCCTGCGCTACGTTACTTTAGCGCGAAAGCTCGCGATGCGCCACCGCATATCATTAGGCGGGAAGAAATTCTGCAAGAAATGCGGGACTGTCTTTATTGCCGGCGAGACGCTTAAAGTCCGCCTAGAGCCAAAAAACAAGCGCGTTCAGTGGATTTGCCTCCAATGCGGGGCGAAAAAGAGTTTTGGGTACTCGAAAAAACAACCCGCACATTAACCAAAAAAAATAGTATGGAAATATTTATATACTATTATATTCAAGTAATAGTATTATGAAATCTGATAGTGCGGTGAAGCCCCCGAACCCGTTTAATCCCGGCTCTACTGTAGACGCGACTGATTTCGTGGGGCGAGTGCAGGAACTTGATAACTTCAAGCAAAAATTGAGGCAGACCATAAGCGGCTCGCTTGCGAGTATGGCGGTCGTAGGCGGGTACGGGACGGGAAAAACGTCTTTCCTGCATAAGTGCAAGGCCATTGCCGAGGAGCAAAACGCGCTTGCCATATACTTCTCGCTAAACGAGATTCCCGCCCAAACGCGCGAAACGCTGGGGAATATGCTGGTGCAGCGGATTCAGGAAAAAGTCCGCGAGGAAGTAATCCTCCAGCGCCTTTCGCACGACATAGCCAAAGTACTGCAGCGGATTCGCGTGAAAACCGGTTCCGGAATCAAAGTTGGCTTAAGCGCCGGGCAAACAAGGGATTTTCCAAACCTGCAAATGGCGCTGTCTACGGCTTGGAAAGCGCTTTACGGCTCGAGGACCGCAATTGTATTTCTTATAGACGAAGCGAGGTTGCTTGAGAAAAACAAGGCGGAATTAATGCTGTACCTGCGCGCGGTTTTGGAGCACCTGCAATTGGAGAAGACTCCGGTAATGTTTGTTCCGGCAGGCAACTTGTCGATAACAGGGCCGTCCGGAACGGGCTTCTCCCCGCTAGTCCGCACGTTTGCTCCAAGCGCATTAGTCAACTTCACAAAAGAGGAAAGCGAATTGTTTGTTGAGAAAAAGCTTAGGCAGGTAAAAATGAGGATAAGCAAGGGCGCGTTCAGCAAGGCGTACGCTACAACCGAGGGGCACCCGTTCGTGCTGGTTGCTTATTTGTCCGCAGCGTACTCGAAGCTGCAGGCGGGAGAAACGGAATTGGATGAAATTCACTTCAAAGCTGCGGACGTCGAGTTCGTCAGCATAATCCTATCCCCGTTTTTCGCAAGGTTTTACGACCAGGCTGGAAAAGCCAGCAAGGACATCTTGGCGGCAATGGCGGAAAAGGAATCCGGCGAAATTTCCCTAATGGAATTAACTGATGCGCTAGGGAAGGAAAACAACGAGCTTTCCCCGCACTTGGCGAAGCTGGTGCAAGACGGATCGATTTTGCGGATAGACCGCGGGCGGTACAAGCTGTTCCACCACTTGCTCGGGCAGTACGTCAGGCAAAGCAATAGCGCACAAAACAAGGGCTAGCCAAACAGTTGCGCTAGGGCGGCGGCTTGGGAAAAAGCTATTTAAAGCCCTTGATTCATTTGCTTTAACGGGATTAGCCTAGTTTTGCGGAAACTCTAGAACAATTAGCATAAGGCATAGGTGAGTCATATTGAGTAAAGCAGCGCAAGTACAGCCAAACCAATTGATTGCAATGGCGGCGGAGAAGCTAAAGGCCGACAAGCTAGTCGACGCTCCGGCGTGGGTTAACTTGGTTAAAAGCGGGGCTCACGCCGAGAGGCTGCCCCAGGAACCGGATTTTTTCTTCACGCGCTGCGCGAGCTTATTGTACACGCTGTACTTTCGCCCGACAGTGGGCGTTCGCAGGCTGCAGAACAAGTACGGCGGGAAGCGCCAGCACACCGTGTCGCGCCGCCACCACACCAAGGCGAGCGGGAAGATAATCCGAGTTGGCTTGCAGCAGCTTGAAAAAGCGGGCTTGGTGAAGAAACTGAAAATCGGCCGCGAGATTACGGCCAAAGGCAAGTCGTTTTTGGACAAGCTTGGCGCGGTGAAAGCGGCATCGGCTTAAGCGGAGTTAAATAAATTTTTGATAATAGCGGGAGAATTAGTTAAATGGCGCAAGAGCAGCAGGGAGAGGAGCTAAAGCAGGCGTATTACAATAAGCTGGAGCAAATGCAGCAGGCCGCGAAAATCAGGCAAGTAACGCGCCAAATCCTCTCGCCCGCCGCGTACGAAAGGCTTTCAAACATTGCTTCGAGCAACCAAAAACTGTACGAGCAAATCGTCTCGACGCTTTTGTACTATGCGCAAAGCGGGAAGATACAAAAGCAGTTGAGCGAGCAGGAGTTCATCTCGGTCGTCGAGAAAATAGTCGGCTCTACGCGCACTGACGCGAAGATTTCGGTAAGAAGGAAGTGAAACCAAATGAGTTCAAGGAAAAGTTCGCACGTGAAAAAACAGTTGGTCAAGGCGTCGGCGATTAACCGAAGAGTCCCGGTTTTCGTAATGGCCAAGACGCGCCGCCGAGTGACAAGCAACCCGAACATCAGGCACTGGCGAAGGCAGAAACTAAAGTTGAGAAAATAAATTATCCAATGCCTTAAGGCATTGAATTTGAGGTAAAGAAAAAAGGCTGTGTTGCGATTTCCCCATTTTGTTTAAAGCGAGGGCGTTCCTTGCGTGGGGGGAATCAGGATTAGCCTAAAACTGAAGGGGGGTTTGCTCCCCCCTGCGGTTAGGAGTGATTTGAATATGGCGAATGCTGAACAGAAAATGGAAGAAAAGCACGCGATTAAGCAAGTGCAGGAAGAGCAGGAGAAGGAAAAGAAGGAAGCCGAGAAGAAAACCGAGGCCTCCAAAACTCCT
>JACRGG010000017.1 GCA_016217775.1 Microcaldota archaeon | reverse complement strand
TCGAGTATTAGTAAGTATAGCTCGTCGCGCAGCTCGTATTCCTTGCTTCGCATCATATGAGTAATTCCCAAAATCGAGTCGGTTATCGGCGAGTCAAAATCGTAGACCGGCCAGCAGCGGTATTTAGTTCCCTGGCGGTAGTGCGGCGAAGTGATTACGCGGAAAATAACCGGGTCCAATAAAGTCGTGTTGTTGCTTTCCATATCCCCAACCAAGCGCAAAGTAATCGATTCTGGTTCTGCCTTGGCCTGCATTGACTTAAACCCGCTTAAGTTTTCTTCAACTGAATTATCAAAGCACTTGCAGTGTTTTCGTTCGCCTCGCATTTTGCTGATTTTTTCCTGCGAGCAGGAGCAAACGTAAGCGTCTTTTTGCTTAATGAGCTTCTCGGCCAGCTCGTAGTAGGTTTTCATATAATCGGATGCGAAAACGATTTTCTCGTACTTGATTCCAAGCCAGTCAACGTCATTCTTGAACGCGTCGACGAATTCCTGCGACTCGTTCTCGGGGTTGGTGTCGTCGAACTTCAAGTACGCCAAGCGCCCGCCGTACTCTTTCGCCGCCGCCTCGTTTAGGAAAAACGCCTTCGCGTGCCCTATGTGCGGGTAAGCGCTTGGCTCCGGCGCGATTCTAGTAACCACTTTTCCTTCCTGCGCGCCCTCGAGGCGAAAGTGGCGCTCTTCCTTCTTCTTGAGCGCAAACTCGTAATTGCCAAGCTCCGCCTCGACTTCTTGCTTGCTTAACTTGTTTACTTCCGCAATCGTCTTGGCAATTAACGCCATTGTTTTCTTCATATCCGCCTTGGCGTCTGGAAAATCCGCGATTACCTTCCCGACAACCCCGCCCGGATTTGCCTTGCCGTAGTCAAACGCGTTTTTCAAAGCGTGTTTTCTAACAATTTTTTCCAAAGCCATTTTATTCACTGATTTTATTTCGCTAATTGACTGCTTCACTCAATGTTTTTAACTCGTCAGTTTATTTAATTAATCGGGTTGAACGGAGGGGTTTGAAATGGCGGTTGACATTAAGTCGGTGCTCAAGCAAAAAAGCGCGTTGATTGATTCCGAGATTAAGAATTACTTGCCGGCAACCAGCTCGATTATACGACTGGAATTAAAGGAATTAAACGACTTGATGTGGGAGTACACCCTGCGCGGGGGAAAGAGAATCAGACCCGGATTGTGCTTGTTGTCCGCAGTCGCTTACGGCGGTGATGAAAAAACGGCGATGCCGGCCGCAATTTCCTTGGAATTATTCCACAACTTCGTTCTAGTGCACGACGATTTCGAGGACGGCAGCGACGAGCGAAGGGGAAAACCGTGCTTGCACAAGATGGTGGGGCCGGAGCTTGCGATTAACGTTGGCGACGGGGTTTACGCGAAAGTTTTTGAAGCCATTTTGCTGAAGAAAGAAGAGCTGGGAAGCGAGAAGGCGCTTAAATTAATTAAGGAAATGCTCGACTTGACTTACCGAACTATGCAGGGCCAGCACGTTGAGATTAGCTGGATGGTGAAAAACAAGTTCGACCAAAAGTTTGACGATTATTATTTTATGGCCGAGCACAAGACCTCGTGGTACACCGCATGCTACCCGATTAGGATGGGCGCAATTTGCGCTGGTGCAAGCGATGAGGAGATTGAGAAAATAACGGAGTGGGGCGTTCCTTTCGGCCTCGCGTTCCAGATTCAAGACGATTGGCTGAACTTGGCTGGGGACGAGGCTAAGTACGGGAAGGAAATTGGGGGAGACATCCTGGAGGGAAAGCGCACGTTAATGCTCATTCACTTGCTTAACGGCCTCGAGGCGAGCGAGAAAAGCAGGGTAATCGGCGTGATGAAAAAACCGCGCGCTCAAAAAACGCAGGCGGACGTTGATTACATTCTTGGGTTGATGCGCGAGAAGGGCTCGCTTGACTACGCGAAGGAAAAATCAAAGGAGTTAGCCGAGAAGGCAAAAGAAATCTTCGAGAGAAACTCTAGCGCGATGAGGGAAGGGCCGGAGAAAGACGCAATCCGCTCGCTGATTGACTACGTCATAAACAGGGAAGCGTGATTATTCGTACGAGAAAACAAATTAAGAAAACAAAAAAAGATAATTTTCTTCTAGAGATTCAAAAACCAAAAATAACTGAATTGTGGGACAATAAACAAGATGAAGCGTGGGAAAATGCATGAAAACTAAAATGCTTACTGCAGAAGAAGAGGAAGAAATAACCGAATGGGCAGTTAAATTACTGAGAAAATCTAGAAAAAATAGATTCGAAGAATTAAAGTCAAAGAGACTAGTATAAACTTACTCAAGCAGTTTTGCTTGCGCGAGCTCTTCCAGGTTTTTGCTTCGGGTTAGAAAACAGCAGATTCGAATTTCGTTGACCCATTTAGCGATTAGTTTTGATACTGCCTGCGCGCCGCCCTCGTTTTGCGCTTTGATGAATGGAAACGCCGCGCCTCCTAGCGTTGCGCCGAATCGGATTGATTTGGCAACGTCGATTCCGTTTCTAACTCCTCCTGATGCGATTAGGGGGACTTCAACCGCGCCCGCGCATTGCCTTAGCGCGTCCAGAGTGGGCAGCCCCCACTCGCGGAACTCCTCTCCGGACTGCGCGCCTTTGCGGAATCCCTCAATGGCGCTCCAGCTGGTTCCGCCAACGCCCGACACGTCGATTGCCTTAACTCCGGCGTCAACTAACTCGTTGGCTACTTCGCCATTAATTCCAGCGCCGACTTCCTTCGCGACTACTGGAACTGATAATTCATCGCATAATTTTCTTATTGCATCCAAGCAGCCCGTGAAGTCCTTGTCGCCCTCTGGCTGGACTGCTTCCTGCAGGGGGTTTAAGTGAACTGCGAGAGCATCTGCTTGCGTTGCGTCAACCATCGCCTGGACTTGCTTGATTGAATACTTTTTGAGCTGGTAAACCCCGATGTTTGAGAGAAGGAAGATGCTGGGCGCTTGTTTTCTCACGGAATAAGTGGGACTTAACTGGGGTTTTTCAAGCATCGCGCGCTGGCTTCCTACTCCCATTGCAATGTTGTTTTCCTCGCACGCTAGGGCTAGGTCTTGATTGATTTTCTCGACTTCCACCGCTCCACCCGTCATTCCAGTGATTAGTAATGGCGCGGAGAGCTTCTTGCTCAAGAACTTGGTTGAAACAACTATTTTAGACAAGTCCAGTTCGGGCAGCGCGTAGTGGAGGAATCGAATCGAGTCAAACCCGGTTTTAGCATCGTGGGACTGAACGTCTTTTTTCAAGACTATGTCCACGTGCTGGACTTTTCTAACCTCAGTGCCGTTGTCTTCAGCCATTAACAATCAGTAATAGAATGAGAAAACAAGTTTTAATACTATTTACTTTGTTGTATGAATAGGTTTTTCTTTGTGTTTTGAGTTCTTGTTTTAGTGTGGGAAGGTGGGTTTCGGGGGTCGAAACTTATGTCTGTTGACGAGAAGTACATTAAGAGGGGCGTTTTTCTAGCCGCGCCCCAACTCTTCACGAGTTGGGACAAAGAGCTTGCCGCAATGAATGCGGGCAAGCGCGGTGGCCCGTTTGAGTACCCTGATTCCTTAATTGATTTCGCGGCGAGAGTCAAGGATTATACGGGCATTGCATCACGCGTGCTGGAAGGCTTTCTTCTTGG
>JACRGG010000093.1 GCA_016217775.1 Microcaldota archaeon | reverse complement strand
CCGCCGAGGGCCAAAACGTGGTCATCCCCGCGCAAACCCAGTTCGAGCTTAACGCATTGGAGGGCGACGAGGGCGCGGAAAACAACCAGTTCGTGCTTCCCGCGAGCGTCACATTCCTGCTTCCCGCAAACGCGCGCGTGTCGGATTCCAGCGCAACGCTGGCCGCGCAGCTCCCGACCGGGGAGTTGATTAGCTTAAGCGGCGAGACTACAAGCGGGGAGCGCACGGCAACAGGCGAGCTTAAAGTCACCGCGGGCGGGAATTCAGTCCTATACGCGCCATCGTCAATCGCGTCCCCAATCGCGGGCGGCGGGTATTACCTCTCCCTCCCGTTCCCGTATTACATTAACGCGCTGGAATCGCAAGTGTCCGGCTTGAAGATAGTCTTGGACGAGTACGAGATTGCCCTCCCGCAGTCCGCCTCGCAAGTAAAGCTTTCTTCAAGCGAGCTGTCAACGCTCTCGCTGGCAACCGAGCCAAAAACTGCTTTGTTCCTTGCGGAAACCCCGGCGCAGCCCGGCGAAATGCTTTCCTTCCTCATTAACGCAAACGAGCGCGTTGCCTTCTCCCCGATTGCCCCAATTAGCTTAAGCAATACGGTAAGCGTTTCCGTCCCGTTTGATTTCGAGGCCCTCGCGAAACCGTCCGACCGCGTGTCAGCGCGCGAAGGCGCGGCGGGCATTTCAACGCCTAAGGGCGTTGCGTTCTTCAGCAGCGCGTCCCTTGACTCGGTGTCCGGCGCGAGGATAATCAACGTCGGCAAGAACACGCAGTTCTTCGTGTCGCAGGGTTTGGTTAAGGCGATTGAAGGCGGGTGGAGCATCGCGCTTCCCTCGGACGCGCGCCTATCATTTCCTCCCGCCACTGCTTTCGCGCAGTTAAGCGGCAAGTACGTTGTTTCAGCAAACGGGTTTACCGTATCGCTCCCGGCGGGCTCCGCCCCGGTGTCCACCCCGACTCAAGCCTACGCGCTGGTCCGCGCGGGAAATGCCTTTGAGGTAACCGCCTCCGAGAACTTTGTTGTCGGAGTCAACGTCGTCCTCCCCCTAGCGCTGCAGGCGGGCATTCCATCCAACGTCTTGGCAACGCAGCAGTCAAGCGCAGTCCTATTGGATTTTGGCAACGGGAAGAAAGCGTTTTTCTCCCAGGCAAGCTTAAGTTCGGGCAAGCTGTCCGTTGCTGCCGGCTCAAGCGCCCAGTTTTCAACCGCCTTGGCGCAAGTCACGGACAACTCGCGCAGCTACAGGCTGGCCCTCCCGATTGCGTACTCCCTATCCGTTTCCGAGAACGACGTCGTATCCGATGACGGCTTCAGCGTGTTCTCATCCGGGTACAAGATTACAAGCCAATCGCCTGTTGGCGGCAATTCCATAACAGTTTCCCCCAACGCCAACGCCGTGTTTTCTTACGGCACGGGCCTTGAGATTGACGGGAACACCGTCTTGGAATCCCCGTTCGCACTCGAGTTGATAGTCCCGCAGTCAACGGGCGTGAAACAACTTGATTCAAACATTGCAATACAAAGCGGCTTTGGCCTAATCGTGCTCTCCCAGTCAGCATCAAGTGGCGAGAGGCAATCGGATGGCTCGACCAAGTACGTTATTTCCCCCAACTCCAAGTTCTCCGTCCCCTCAAGCGTCGGGTCGAAAACCCAGTACGGGTTCTCCCTGCAAATGCCGTTTGAATCAAGCGTGGTTGCCTCCGACGCGCAAGTCGAGTACTTCGGCGGCGAGTACATAATCTCCAGGGGGGATGTAGAGCTGGTGGTTCCCGCGAGCGCGTCTGTTGAAAGCGGCGGGGACGGCAATGTCCTAGTCCCGCCCGGCGCGAGAATGCTGCTGCGCCCAAGCGCGTTCAAGGACTTTGGCAACGGCGTGCCGGTGAGCGTTCCCGCGCAAATTGATTTCTCGCTCCCGCCAAACGTGCGCAAAACTGACTCCGGGACTTTCACCGCGGTGTTTAACGACGGGGGCAGGCTAACATTTCCACAATCCCCCGACTCGGCCGGCGTTGTTTCAGTAGGCGAGAACCAAGTGTTTTTCGCCTCCCCGCAGTACGCGAGGCCGCTTAAAAACTCCGGCTGGTCGCTTTCAATGCCGGTTTTAATGAAGATATTCGTTTCCGACGCCGACGTTTCAAGCATTGGCGGGCGCTACGTGCTCACTACCCAGTCGTTTAGGCTGACAACGCGAAGCGCGCCAAGGCAGGAGCGCAACCAGCTAGTCGTGTCAGTGCCGGCCGGGCAAAGCGCGTTGTTCGAGCCGAACGAGGAGGCCAACTCGTTTTTCGGCCCGTCGTTCTCGATTCCATTCGACTACACCGTCATCCTCCCGTCAAGCGCGCAAGTCGACTCGAGCAGCGGCGTGACGGTCAGCTTTTCTTTCGGGCAGAAAATCAATTTCCAAAACGCGCAGTTCGAGAAAAACCCGCGCAGGGTCCTCGTGCAGAAAAACAGCTTGGGCAAGGCGACCGCTCCATTAGTGTACCCGATTAACTACGATTTCACCAACCTCCAGCAGTACGCTTCTTACGCGCTTGCCCTCCCCGCGTTCACCGAGATTAACTTGTACCCTCAGGAGAAAGTCTACTCGAACCCGGACGGCACGCGCTCGTTCTTCCCGGAAGGAGTTTCCTCGAATTACGTTGACTTGCGCGCGCCTTACCAAAACAGCTTCGAGTGGAAGGCGTCTAACGCGCTCGAGGTGATAATGCCGTCTGGGGCGTCGAGCCGGCCTTTTATCTCCGGGGTTTCAGCAGGCAAAGTCGCTTGGTCAATCCCAATGTTCTCGCGCGTAAGCGTCGCGCCCGCATTAACTTCCAGGACTAAAGGCGAGCCGTACGCAATGCCGGTTGATTTGGAGGCGACCCTCCCCTCGTTTGTGAAAGTCCTCCCGCCGACCGACTCGACTACGCTTGTTGCGGACAAGAAGCAATTAACCGTGTTTGATGCGAGCGCTGTTTTGACAACCGGCACCGGGCCGAACAAATTAGTTATTCCAGCCGGAGTGCTAGTAGCGTTTGGCGACTTTGCCTTCGACTTAACCTCGTCGCGGGCGCAGGAAAACCCGGAGACTATAACGCCCTACTCGTTTAGGGCAGCCCTTCCTTTTGAAGTCACCATCAAGGCCCCATCGAGCGCTAAAGTCACTGTTTCAGGAAACGGCTACTCGATTCTCACCGACTCGGATGAAGTAATCTTATCCAACGCGCGCGCGGTTGAAGACAAGGCTGCTGCCGGCAGTTCTTCAAAAGCAACGGAGGCCGCGAAGGCGAAAAAGTTCAACGGCAAGGAACTCTTAACCGCGAGAAAATTCGTTGTTCCCGCCGATGCGTTCATCGAGTTTCGGCCAATTGACAAAAGCCTGTTGGAGGAAGCCGGGGACATCCGCGAGTCGACTATTGAGGTCATCGTCCCACCTTACGTAAACTTCGTGCTTAACCTCCCGCGCAGGGCGAAAATAATCACGACGTACTCGAATAGCGAGGGGGACGGCGATGGCGAGGGCTTTTTGGACGATGAAAAAAGCTTTGACGACGCCATTGGAATCGTTGACGTGAACGGAAAGCGCTTCGGGTTTGATTCCAACGTTGACTTGGAGAACTCGGACTTAAGCAACTTAGTGATTCCCGCGACCGCGAAAATACTCGTGCCAAAGGCGTACGCGAAAATCACTGTTGTTCCATCCGCGCTAGACGGCCCCCCGCTTACATATCTTGAAGACTCAAACGTGACTATCAAGTATGGGTTTACCCTCAAGCTCCCGTTCAATTACGAAGCGCATTATTTCGCCAAGACGTATGAAGATTCCCGTAACAGGTGGCACACTACTCCGGGAGCCATTGTCTTAGGGGACGAGACAAAGGACGGTTCTGGTGCGACAGAGAGTGGCTCTAGTACGGCAAATGGCGACTTAGGCTTTAAATTGGGCGCCTCTGGCGCGAAAGCAGCAGCTGTCAACCAATTCAAAAGCCAGTGCGATACGCCTTCTACATTTTCGAATTGCGATTACTCTTCTATATTGACTGAAGCAAAGTCAAGCCGCCCAACGGTGCTTACCGGCGATCCGAACAAGCTCTTAATGGCATTTCCCGGCAATCCAGTCAAGTTCTCATTCCAGCCCCCGTCGGTAAACCGCTTCTCTTTGATTTCAGTTCACGGCGGCAAGGCGGATGGAAAGCAATTGTGCGGCGGGGGGAATGTTGACGTGTTCAAGCTCCCGATTCCAATCAAGTCAGTGCTCGACGTTCAGGGCGGGCGGCCCGGAATGCTCCCGGAGTGCGGGAATGCGATAATCTACGACAACCCGAGCAGGGCGAGAGTCTTGCGCGAGGGCAGCACAGTGCCGCTTTACACCCTCCCGATGCACGGCGCGGTTTGCGCGAGCAACAAGATTTCCGCTTCAAACCAGTTGGCGCCCCTTCCCGCCAACACCGAATTGACCGTGTTTGTGTGCTCGGATTCCCCGGAGGACGAGAAGACGCTTAAGATAGGGTTGGAGAAGGCGAGCACGTTCGTCATTCCGCTAAACTCCAAAATCTCGCCGGACTTTAAGAACATTGATTTTCAAAAATGCCGCGACGTGCAGGTTTCAACCCTCGGGTTTGACGCTCCCCTCCCGCAATCCCACAAGATTAAGTTCACTCCGGACTCGGACAAGAGGATAATCACGCCCGACCCCGCCGTCGAGGGAAGCATTCGCCTAAACGTGCCGGAAGGCTCTCTTGACTTGTACTTTATTCCCGCGTGCCTTGCTAGGGGAAACAGCGTGTCCAAGGCAAGCAATTTAGAAAACGTTTTCGTCTACGTCACCAAGCAAGTCAAGGACAAGGATGGGAACGTGGTTGACAGCATTGACTTGAATCCCTCCGCGCCGCAAGGGCAGCAGCCAAACGGCGCCCCCGCCGCAAATGCGCAAGCAACTGCTGTTGAAGGCAAGCAGGGGGGAGGGGAGAAGGCCTCCAATTCGTTGGACATCGAGTTGACCGACCAAAAAACAAGCGGCTCGGCTGAAATCTGCGTTTACCAAGACACCGACACGACCAAGACTCTGCGCGTGTCCACCAGTGAGCCCAATGAGGCGGACGCACGCAATATTGCCGGCGCGGCGATTGGCGAGGCCTTCCCGTACATCGAGTGGGGTTTTGACGGCACTAACCAAAAAGAGCGCCTCCTGCAAAAAGCCGCGCCGAGAATCGAGAAGAAATGCGCGAGGACGTATTCAGTGAAGGCCCGGCTTCCAGCCGACTACAAGTTCACCGACGTTTGCTCTTTTAATGAAGAAGAGTTTTCGACTGTCCTCCCGTTCAAGATAGAAGGCGAGAATTGGGTTGGCTACAAGCAGGGAGAGCGGACGGTGAGCGTGAACGTCAAGGTTAAGGTGAAGCCGACTTCAAGCGCGTGCAAGATAAGCCCTCCTTCCGCGGTGCACAACGGTTTCTCCGTAACCAACTCCCCGAAGTTCGCGGGAGAAGGCGCTACACAGCCCCTCGCGTTCAAGGGAGTGGACTCTTCAAAAACTACTATTAACGAACTGCCCTCCAACAAAGTGCCGTCTGGCGTTAACTTCCACCGCCAGTACTTCATAGCGTCCAACAACGCGCTCAAGCCGGTTAAAATCGCGTTAATCCAACTCCCGCCCGGCGTCGAGTGCAGTTACGTCAAGGACGGCAGGATGCAAAAAGTCGATGAATCCACTAAATTCGGTTTAGCAGGGAGCGAAGCGGTTTTATTCGAGTGCAAGAGCGTTGGAGTGAAAACCGCCGCCAAAGCCGGCAAGGCGGTTCAAGCCCCATTGGAGTTAAGCGTGGTTTCACTGGCCGCAGATAATGCGGGTGCGGGCGTGCAATCCGGCTCTGTTACAGGCTTGCCTGCAGTCGTTTCCGGCGGCCCGATTGTTTCAGCCCCAAGCGCGTTGGGAGAAACTTTAACCCCGTCCGCCGCGGCTTCAGCCGACGGCATTACTCAAGTCGAGGGGGGCTTGAACGGCAAAATAATCATTACTTACGTTAATGAGGATGACGCCAAGAAGCCAATGCAAAACGCGGAGATTCCAGTAGTGCTGTTCGAGCCCTCAAAGCAAGCCGAGGGATTGTACTCGTCTTCCCCGATTGGGGTGCGCGCGCAGGGAACGCTCTCGTCGGGCTCTTGCAGAGACGAGTTTTGCGACACTAAGCAGATTCCCGACGTTACTGCGTTGTGGACTATCGAGCAGGCCGCCGAGGTCGCGCGGTTGTTGTCGAGTGGGCCTGATTTCCAGCAAAGCCTGGTAAAACTCCAGGAAGACGGTTTTGCCAGGACTATAATCTTGCGTAAAGCCGGGGACTTGGAGGAATTGGGGTTAGGCAATATTGCCGCGTTTGGCCAATCAAAGCTCAATTCGCAGGAGGACTTTTCGAAAATGAAGGTGAGCGTAACGCAGGGCGGCGGGGAGCTTAAGGGGTGTGGGTTATTCGCCGTCACTTACCGGCTTAACGACAAGGCGTTTAGCGACGCGGGCGTTGTCGACAAGAAGAGCTTCTTTGCGAAAGCACAGTTTGAGTTAAGCGCGGTAAAACTCGCGGACTGCCCAGTCACCCTCTCGAACGCCCCCGTATTATTCTCATCCGACAAGTCGCAAGTCGGAGTAACCATCGGCCAAGACATCGTGGTTTGGCCCGCGGAATTCGGCAAGGGCTGGAAGCGGGCGTTGGAGAACAAGCACCCGCTTGGAATGTTCAAGTTCGGCCCGTACGACAACGACCCCGACGGCAACGAGCAGGACTTGGCTGCGGCAACGCTTTTGTACGAAGCGGTTTACGGCGACGTCAGCGACGAGAAGGGCGACGCGAAGAAAGCAACCATTCCTACTCCATTCAACGACCGAAACTTTTGTTCAAGCAGGGCAGTGAGCCAAATTGGAACTGTTGTCGCGGCGTCGGCTGGAAGCGCGCTGTTGATTTCAGTTGGCGGACTAGCGCTTTCCCTGACTGTTGGCGGGCTTGGGTTTGGCGCGGCAATGGAGGCGGTTGCAGCCAAGTTGTTCACGTGGGCCACTAAAACTGGCATAAACGCCGGGTTTGGGCTCGTTGGCTGCGGCGCGTCGCTTGCCGCAACGGGCATTAAAGGCAACGCTTGCCTTGGGTGGAACTTGTGCGTGTACGAGGCTTTTGGAGTCGGCGGCGCGAGCTTGCTCCCCGGGAAGAGCGGGGGAGTCGCTGGAATAAAGGGCTTGCTTCCAAACTTGAAGGCCGAAGTGCTCCACGCGGTCGGGCCGGTTGAAAAAGTAGTTGGCGGAACGCTTGTTAGAAACACTGGGGGAGTTGCAAGGGCTGTCTTCAAGCGCGGCGCAACTACTGCATTGGTTTCCGGCCTAGGCGGATTTGCTTACGCCATCTTCTCGCCCGAGAAAGACAATGCGGCGGTTCCATTGCTTGCAGGGCTTTCGCACAACAGCAGGGAGCTAGCCGCCCGAAACTCCTTCGTGCGAAACCAATTCATCAAAGACCTGCTCGCAAAACAGGAGTCAATGACCGACGACGAGTTCAAGGCGTTCTTGAACCTAGTCGAATCCAGGCAAAAAGGAGCCATTGGCGGCGCAGTAGGAGAATTCGTTGAATCTAATTTCAAAACAAACCCCGCTCTCGCTTTAATTTCCTTAGACGCTACTGAAAGCAACGCTTTGCCTAAAGCGCTTTTATCCCCGGAGGTTGCGGACGACGAGATTAAAGCAATCGGCAAAGCAATGGCGGATAAATCAACGGACTTTTCTAAGGCGCTAGCGGGAATTGACGACGCGCAGCACGCGAACTTGTGGAATGCGCTAGTCAAAATACATTCAAAAGACGCGAGTAAGCTAGATGGTATTTTAAATGACCCGGCGATACGGCCGCATCTTTCATTAACTACGCTTAACCGACCAGATTTAAATACTTTCGCGAAGGCAATCGAGCAAGGAAATTCATTTGAATTCAATACAAACGACGTCAAGCTGTTATCGTCTAGAATCCCGCCAAGCGACTTGATTGACGCAATTGACGACCCGAAAGCGCTTAGGGCAGTGTTGAGTTCTATGCCGGACGTGACGCTGAAGCAATCACTCGACTCGCTTGAACCAAGCTTGTTGAAGAAAATAGCCGCAAATACAGGCAAGGACGAGTTAATTGCTGCCGTGCTGAAAGCCAGGAATCTGCCTGGAGCTAAAAGTGCCGCGGATGGAGTGGTGAATTCCTTGTCTACCAACAGCAAAACCGCTTTTGAAGGGGCTGCCGAGGAGCTTGCTGGAATCAAGTCCGCGGTTGGCGGGTTTAAGACCGCGCCGGCGTTGGTTAAGGAAATCAAGGCGGCTGCAAGCATTAATGAGCTTAAGGCATTGCTTTCATCAAATGACCCTGCTTTGGTCCAAAAAGCGCTTAAGCAAATGGGCAGGAAAGACTTTGCCTCTGCGTTGACAAAACTTGGCGCCACGCCGGCATCTGTTGGCGCTGCGGCCGGCGCTTTAGGCATTGACGACTTGATTAAAGCAGCCGGTGGGGCTGCAGACGACGCTGCTTTTGCTTCCGGAATTGACGCGTTGTTTACCGAGCTTGAAACAAAGCCCGGGTTGAGGGCGAGGCTTTCTGGCGGAGTGAAGACGAAGCTGTCGAAAGTAGGAGGAGGCTTGTCGCAGCTTTCCGGCGGAAAACTAGCCGGCATCGTCACTAGCGCAATCGCCTACTCCATTGGCATTTTGTTCGACGTTGACGTGAGGCCGGTCGAGGCGGCGGTCACTCCGCAAATCGACAACCACTTTGTTTCATACCACTTGGTTCCCTCTAAAAGATTAAGCGCTGTGACCCCGACGATTAGGCGCGTGTGCGTGCAAAAGCCGCTGGAGAAAGGCCAGTCCGAGAAGGACTACGATTGCCTTGAAGACGAGACTTTCTACTTGGGCAACTTGTGCGACTCCGACACTAACGCTTGCTTGTACCTGCGCCCCGTCTCAAGGGCAGGAAAGCAGCCGGGGTTTGTGTTAATCAGCGCGTTTAACGACTACGACTTGCAGGACGACAACGGTCTCTCGGCGCAAGTGATTGCGTCAGTGTTCGACCCGGTAAAGGCCCCGGTCGAGTTAAGCGGGTCGTACAAGTCCGGAGTGATTGACGAGAAGTTAATAGGCAAGCTTAAGCTGCGCGACCCCGACGAGGGCGACGACCAAGGCAAGAAGACGGTGTTCAGCAAAGCAAGGAAGGAACAGGAAGCAAAAAACAGCCCGCAGTCTGCCGGACCGGTTTTAGGCGGTGGAACTAAATGAAGAAGCCAATAAAATTGACTAACGCCCTGCTTTTCGCAGCCCTAGTTGCGGCAGTAGTCTTAATCGCGTATTTTTTGAGCGTTGGAAAAAGCGATTCAGTCAACACGGCGTTAACCGGCAAAAGCGCAGTCGACGCTAATTTCGAGTCGTTAAGCAAAAAATACGCTCCTTTGACCATCTCGTACCAAGAGCCGGAATTGAATTACTCAATTCGAATACCCGTCGGGTACGAAAGCCAGTCGAACCCGGATAATCAAACCAGCCTGCGCGTGAAAGCGAATTACCCCGGGGCGTCAAGCGAAGTGTTTGACGTAAGCGCGTACGAAAAAACGTCCTTTAGCGCAAGAGACTTTGAGGAAATGCGCGGCGAATACCAAGAAGCGCCCGGCGCTTTTGAAACAACTGTTAACGGAAGAAAAACCGTGTTGTTCTCGGCATCAAACTCGAGTTGGTTTGAAGGCGAGCAAATATTCTACCGCTTTGCTTTAATAGACTGCCCGTCATACGCTTTGTTGTTCAACGCGGTTGTTCCCGACGAGCTTTCCTCCGACTTGGAATTATATGATTATATGCTAGGGTCGATAAAATGCCCGAGCGAGTGAGAGTTAAAATTTTGTTTTAGTAGCGGATTTGGTTTGTTATGGCTGTTGTCGCAAAGCTGCACGAGAAAAAGGACTTGGTGGGGAACATCCGCCGGATGGTGGGAGTGTGCGACGCCGAGCTTTTAGGCAGGGAATTAAAGAGCGGCAAGCTCTCTTTGAACCTGCGCAACTACCGCTCGTTCTACGAGGGGAAGAAAGTCTCGCCCCAAGAGCTCTCCTTGATGCTGAAAAGAGTTTACTGCATTAACATAGTCGGGGAGGAATCCATTGAGCTAGTGTCTTCAATCATCGACCTCGACGCGAGCAAGGCAATTAAAATCGGGGGAGTCCCCCACTTGCAGTACTACAAGCTTTAAGGCACGCCTTGGAAAGCCGCGTGCAAGCTTTAAGAAACCAAGGCGCGTAATCAATTGCGTTGAGAAAATGAATTACCTCCTCGCCCTCGCGGCAATAGCGTTTTTGCTCCCGTTGCCTTACTACTTTATTTACGGGCCGACCGCAGTGGCGCCATTAACCCCGTACAAAATTGACTTGCTGCACTCGCCTTACGCGCCCTTATTCGGGTTTTACGCAGTGCTCCTCGGGGTGTTCTTCTCGTTTTTATTAAGCACGTTCTTCTACGGGTTCGGCGCGATTCTAGCAATGCTGTTGGAGGGAATGAAATTCGGTTACTTTATTTTCTCCAAAGGAGTCAGCTACGTCGATTTTTTCTTCATCCTCCCCCAACTGCTCGCAGTCGCCGCCGGCCTCGCGCTAGCCAGCGCCGTTGCGGGAGAACTCGCGGACAAGACTCGAGTCCGCCAAAACTGGTTTGTTCCCGCATCCTACCTAACGTGCGCAACAAGCCTAGCGCTACTCTACTTTATACTAAGAACTTGGATTGCCTAAGCGTCTTGCGAGAATGTTTTCCCGTTAATTGCTTAAGCGGGGCTTGGCTTGATTATAATCTTATTGTCTTGAGTAGTAATGAATACTTTCTCACTGGCCCTTAGGTTGAGCAAGCGAACTATTGCGGCCGGAATTGGTACTGCAATCGACGAGCCTACTTTCACTATGTGCCTCTCTTCGGAAGATTGCTTGTATAGGTTCTCGACGTGCTTCATAACTTCTTTAGAATAGCTGACGTGGCCGTATTCACTGCACTTGAATGCGTCAACGTAAACCCCTGGGACGACTTCATCCTGAAACGCCCTTAGTTTTCCCTTGTTGCAGACTCCGCAAGTCTTGCCTTCCAAATTCATTCCTTCCGCCCCCGATTGTTCCAAAAAGCCGTTATGACAAACACGTATTCCCCATAATCCCTGTATACGGTGATTAGTTCCCCGCGCCTATATTTTTTTACCGCCTTGAATTTGTCGGGTTCCTCATCAAATTGTTTTTTTCCTGTGTTGACGCAGTCAACCGCGAGTTCAACATCAATATCCTTGTCTTCCCTGTAGTGCTTGGAAAAAACAAATTCCCTAACCCGCTTTCCCATCGAACACACCAATATACGATTGTGTACTAACTAATACTTATTAATACTAACGCGTAAGTATTATAATGTTTCCATTGGCGTTTTTGGGCTTGCACGTAACTCGTGCAGCCGCTAAACTAGCTAAATGCTAAAAAATAAGTTTTTTTCCTCAAACGAGTTTTTTCGCGATTTCCTTCAAGCCGAGCTTTTCTTCCTTCCCGCTCTTCATATCCCGCAAGGTAAGCTTCCCGCTCTTTAATTCTTGGTTGCCCACAATAAGCGCGTACGGGATTTTTTTCTTGCTCGCATAATTCAAGTTCTTGCTAACGCCTTTTTGGCTCAAGTCAAAGCCAGTGTTAACGCCAGCCTCGCGCAGGGTCTTGACGATTTTAATCAATTCCTTCTCTTCAACCCCGATTCCAATCACGAAAGCCTTAACCAAGCTTTTTTCCTCCACGGTTTTTTCCTTCAATACCTCGCACAAAGTGTCAATGCCAAAACTAATCCCGACCGCAGGCAAATTCTCTCCGCCAAGCGCGCCAATCATATTATCGTAACGCCCGCCCGCGCACACGCTCGACGAAATCGAGCTTTCCGAGGCAAACCCCTCGAAGACGGTGCCAGTGTAGTAATTCAACCCGCGAGCGAGAGAACAATCAAAGACTATTTTCTTTCCAAAACCAAATTCGCCAACGTAAGCAAAAACCTGCTTTAATTCCCCAATGGTCTGCCTGCCTTCATCGGACTTTATTTTCGCCTCTAATTCCGTAAGTGAGAGAGAAAGCGTTTTCAATAACTTCCCGCCAACCTTCTCGTCAACGCCTTTTTCAGCCAATTCTTTTTTCACGCCGCCCTCGCCGATTTTAGCGAGCTTGTCCACGCAAATAATTGCAGAAAGCCGCTTTTGCTCGGGCACTCCGGATTCTTCCAAAACCGCGTTAAGCAACTTTCGGTTGTTAACCTTAATCCCAAAATTAATTCCAAGCGATTCAAGCGCGCTTGCAGCCAAAGAAAGCACTTCCGCGTCCGCAAGCATCGTCGAACAGCCGATAATGTCCGCGTCAAACTGCTCGAACTCCCTGTAACGCCCGGCCTTTATCGGCCCGTCTCGAAACACCATTCCAGTCTGAAACAACTTAAGCGGCTTTGGCAAACTCTTGTTGTTCGCAACGAACCTTGACAATGGAACAGTCAAGTCGTAGCGCAGCCCGACCTCGCGCTTTCCTTGGTCTTTAAACGAGTACGCTTCCTTTATCGTCTCCCCCCCGCCAGCGAATTTAGCCGAGAGGACTTCCCACGAATCAATTGACGGAGTTTGAATCTGCTCGAAACCAAACAGCAAGCAGTTTTTTTTAATCGCGTCCGCTAATTGCGTGCGCAATGCCTTCTCGGCGGGCAGAAACTCCCTCATTCCGCGAACCGGACTAGAATCCATAATCACATCAACACATTGCTTACTCTAGTTGTAAATAAAATAGGGCGCGGTGCGAGATTTGAACTCGCCTCAAAAGCTCCACAGGCTTCTATCCTGACCAGGCTAGACGAACCGCGCCACTTAAATTTAGCGGCATTCTTGGTGCAAAAATTGTTTTCCGGCAAAGTGCTTTCACTAGATTCAAAAAGAGCTTTTTTCGTGAAGTAAATCCCTTGCCATTTCACTCGACTCATTAAACAGTGCGTAAACCAGTATTTAAGCCTTGACAACAGCCGCGCGTTTTTCGAAGTTCGGCGCGCTTTAATTCCAGCGCCCGTTAACGCTCTTAGAATCCATTCGAATAAATTTCGGGTCCAAACTCGCTTTTCGCAGAACCCGGTCCCACTTCCAGCCAAGCGTCTGTCTAGTGTGGCTGTAAAGCGCGGTTTTCTCCCCTCCTGCAGTCTTCATTGCCTGCACGTGCACATCTTGACCTCTACTGCGCCAATGCGCGATTCGCTTTGCTATTGCGTCGATATCGTACTGCCAAGCCCACCCGCCGCTTCTCAACACTTTTGTTGCGTCAAGCCCCGCCATTCTCAACGCTTGGCTCCACGGAATTTTTCGCTTGCTAAAATACTTCCATAATGCACTGCGCTCTCCGCGGGCTTTTTTTGCCACTTCCGCGCTTAAAACCAATTTACTCGCGTGAAGCTCCTCGATTCTCTTCAAGGCAAGTTCTGTGCTTTTTCGCCAAGGGTAATTGACTTTCTGTTTTTTTGGACCCCTGCGTATTTTTTCCGGATTCAAACCCGCTTTTTTAAGCATTTCATCCCAATCCAAGCTGTTATTTGCCCGCAAGTAAAGAACCCTATATTCTTTCCCGGCTTCCTTCATTCCACTCGGGCTCAAGTCGTGCCCTTTCGCGTGCAGTTCCCCGATTCTCTGCACCATCAAATCCGGGTTTTTGTGCCAAAAATATTTTCCTCCAACCATTAAAACTCATCGCCGGTTCAAAAAATCATTTTTCTTACTTCCAATTGCTTAATTCGTGCGCGTTCTACCAGCCGCGGTCTTTCATGCTCTTAAGGTCCATACGGATTAATTCCGGCTTAAGCCCCGCTTTTTTCAGCACGTAATCCCACTTGAGCCCGAGTTTTTTAGTCGCGTGGCGGTACAGCGCCTGCTTCTCCTCCCCGCCTAATTCCATCGCCCGCGGGTTGACCTTGTGCCCCTTATTGTGCAACTCTTTTATCCTTTGCGCAATCGCTTCCTCATCGTGCCGCCACGCCCAGCCGCCGCGCGCAAGTATTTTCGTCGGCTCCAACCCGGCTTTTCGCAGCGCTTCGCCCCAAGGGGTTTTTTTGCGCGAAAAATAGTTCCACAGCGCGCCAAGCTCCCCGCGAGAGCGCTTAACCCGCTTGGCGCCTAGATTTGTTTTCTCGGCGTGAAGCTCGCGGATTCTCGCCAAAGCCTTTTCCTCGCTCTCCCGCCAAGAATAAACCCCCCTTTGCGCAGGCGGCGCCCCGCGGATTTCTTTCGGTTCCAAGCCAGCTTTCTCCAGAATTTCGTCCCACGGGCGTACTTGGATTGCCTGGGTGTAAAGCGTGCGCTTCTCCCCGCCCTTCATCGCCCTCGCGTTCACCTTGTGCCCCGCGTCATAGAGTTGCCTCACGAGCTTGGCCATCAAGCCGGGGTTTTTGTGCCAAAAATATTTTCCGCCCATTACGCTCACTTTATTTTGGCAACGCCGGCTTTTTCAAGCATTCTCTTCCACCTAACCCCCATTTTTTGCGTAACGTGGTAGTACATAGCCCTTTTTTCAGCATCATTTTTCAATGCCGCGTAGTTTAGCTTATGCCCTTGCCAGTTCCAGTGATTAAGCCGCTCGATTATTTTCTGCTCGTCGTTCATCCAACCCCACTTGCCCCATACCGGCATTTTGGAAGTGTCCACGCCCGCTTTTCGCAACGCTTCCCCCCAACGCGTTTTACGAGTTTTCTTAACGTGGTTGAACAACGCCAAGAGCTCTCCGCTGCTGTTGCTTGCCTTTGCCGCGCTCAAGTCGACTTTTTCTCCGTGGAGCTGCGCGATTCTCGCCAAGACTAGCTCCAGGCTTTCCTGCCACGGATAGTTTTGTTTTCGCCTGATTTCCCGCGGGTTCAGCCCCGCTTTTTTCAAGACTTCATCCCACGTCAGCCCGAGTTTTTTAGTCGCGTGGCTGTACAACGCGTTTTTCTCCCCTTTCGCCTCCGTCATTGCCCTAACGTTGACTTTACTCCCGCTTTCATGCCACTCCTTAACGCGCTTGGCCATTTTGCCCAAGTCGCCGGCCCAGGAGTATTTTGTTTCATGCGTCGGCTTCCGGATTTTCTGCGGGTCCAAACCCGCTTTTTTCAGCACTTCATCCCAAGAAGCGACTTTGCTCACTGCGTGGTTGTGCAAATACGCTTTTTCCCCGCCCGCGTCCTGCATCGCCCTCGCGTTAACGGCGTGCCCCGCGTTATGGAATTCCCTGACTCGCCTTGCTATCTTGCCTAAATCCCAAGTCCAATCGCGTTTTTTTTCTCTAGCCACAGCGCATCTGCCTTAAATCATTCTCGCCATAAAATGCGCGGACTCGAACGGGATTAGGGCAGTGTGCTTGCGCAAGCTGATTTTCTTCAGCCCGCCCTCGTTCCGCAAAATCCCCGCCGCTTTTTGGCGGTCGGAAAGGGGGAAAAAATTGTTTTCGGCAATCCCCTTAATCTGACCAAGCTCCAATTGCTTTAGCGCAAAATCGTGGTGGTCGAGAAAATCGAGGCCCACCTTCTTGCCAAGCAGTTTCCCCACCTTGTGCGACTTGGCGATTCTAACAAACTCGTTCAAGTGCGTCAAGACGATTTTGTCCGCGTGCGACAGCGCGTTTTGCTCACGCCGCAAAAACTCGCTTGAATCCTTGCTCGCGTAATCCGCGCAAGCAAAGTACGCGAACGGAATCCCCAACTCGTTTTTAACAATAATAGCGGCATCAACGCTTTTCCAATCCAACGCCGCGACTGCAGTAAACTTAGTGACTTCACTCAAGCCCAACGCGGTTTTCACAAGCGCGTAGTTAGCCAACGCCAATCCCTCCCCGGCTCCGGTATTCTCGTAAGAGAGGCTCGCGTAATTTTCTATCTTCCCGGCTAAAAACTTTTTTGCCTCATCGTGCGACACTCCCTCGGCTGTGGCCAGGGTGGCCGGGGTTAAAGGATTTTTCTCGACGACCGCCCGAAACGCGCGCACGCCGGCCAAGTGCGATAAAAGCGGAATCTCGGTTTTTTTCTCAACGCGCTCTTTAATTCCTTGCCCTCCGCCGGCGCTTAAGCCCTTGAATAATTTCTGGTGGCTTTCGTCCGGCACGCCGCTGATAAAGCAAAACGCGGGTGCTTGGCTCTTGTTGAACTGGTCCTGCCAGTTAGCTAATCCTTTCGCAATCTGCTGGT
>JACRGG010000094.1 GCA_016217775.1 Microcaldota archaeon | reverse complement strand
TTGCTGCTTATTGTCACTGATGTCAATTCAGCCATACCCAATAGTAAGAAAAAACTTACTTATAAAGATTTTCCTTACCCGCATTCTTTCAAGCAATTCAGCGGCTAGGGCGAAATGAATTGGTAGAAAAAAAACTGAAAAAAAGGGAAATTAAAGAAAAGAGGAAAAAAACAAAGAAAAGAAGTAGGTGGAGAAACTACGCGTTCTCGACTCTTGGCGCGAGGTAGTACGAGAGCTTGGATTTGTTAATCGAGTAAGCCACTTTAACCGGCGCGTCGGCCTTCAAGTGAATCTCGAGCAGCTCGTCGTCGGGGCACGCTCGCGAAATGTCGTCTAGGTACTCAAACGGGAACATCGCGCGCGAGTCCGAGCTTGACTTAATCTCGGCTACCGACGGGCCTTTTTTCGCCTCGATGTTCAAATCCCCCGAGTCGCCGTGGGCTTCGACAAAAAAACTCTCGTCTTTAGCGCTTAGAACCACGTGCGAGGAGAGAAGCCCAGCGTCCTTAAGCATTTCCTTTAAGTAACCGCCCTTGATTCTAACCGTCGAGTCGAAAACGATTTTCGGCTCTTTCGGCGAGCTAGTCCCCAAGTCGAGCACCGGCATTTTAAACGTTCTTTTTCCCTCTCCGCGAAATTCAAGGGAGAACTTCGACTCGGCTTCCTCGAAAATCACGGTGAGCTTCTCGTCGGGCCTCGCACGCGATAGGATTTTTGAAAAATCGACTAAGTTTACGCCGACGGTCAAGTCAACGCTGTCGAACTTCTCGAAAGCCTCGGAGGGCATAGTAAAGTCAATCATCGCGATTTGGCTCGGGTCCATAGTGCGCAAGTGCAGGCCGGCTTTTGAGAACTCGAACTGGCCCTCGTCAACCAAATTGACTACCGCGTCAATGCACTGCTTGAACACGCGCGCTTCAATAGTAAACTCCATAACAACATTACACTCCCTTTGCCTTAACCAAAAACACTTTAACTAAATTTGTTTCAGCCTTAAAAACCCGTTTTAACTTAGGGAAAGAAAACGCTTTAAACGTATTGGAAGAGCACTGGTCAACCCAGTTTGTACGAGCAGGCTTTGGGCGCGTTGAATTGAAGGTACAAGAATAGTTTCAGGTAGCCCGCGTAGGGAATGCGGAACAATACTTTCCCGCGCACTTTGTCCGCCGGAGTCGGCGCAATCACGGATTCTTGATCCAGCGAGGGGTTGTTGTCGCCCTTGGTGAAGTAATAGGAATTAGTGGCGTTTTTCGCGACTGCGACTACGCGGTGGATAATCAAGTCCTCAATGCGCGGGTTGGGCTCGTAGACTATCACGTCGTTTGAAGTATTTGGAGTAAAGTTTTTCCCCCCGATGCTCAATATGCCGGTGCACGAGTCCACGCCAGTTTTTCCCTCGTAAGAAACGCGGCACGAGTTCTTGTACACGCTAGCGCTTTTCAGCAACTCCTCAACAGATGAATTAAACTCGACTGTCGGCGCTTTGATGCTCCCGCCTTGCAAGACAATCATATCCCCGCGCTCTAAAGAAGGAACCATCGAGCAGCTGGTGACGACATCAAGCGGGTAATTAGTTTGGAGCAATAAGATTACCGCAAACCAAACGAGCAGGGCTTTTGAAAGCGCGTAAGACAATTCAATGCAAGTGCCTTGAATGGTTTTCTGGTCGAAGCTTTTTGGAATAATGTCGGCGAGAAGCAAGTAAAGCAATGTTATGAACACAACTAAGCCAAACAAGGCGTTTTGAGTAAGCACGTAAAGAGTGAGTGCGGCCAAGAGGACTGCGAAGGCGGGCCAATCGCTTTTGTCAACTAATTTCTTGCGCCGCACGGCTTTCGCCCCGACGATTTTGTGTATTTGCGGCGCGAGAAAATACGCGGCGCTAATGAGCAATGAAAAGCCGGCGAGGGCGAACCCGACGGGGTTTGAGGTGAACGCAATCAACAGCGAGCCGAGAAAGCAAAACAATTGCACCAAGTGGCGCTCCAAAACCTTCTTGTCCATAAAACATCGCGCTAACCGATTGGAAAACAATTTAAAAAAAATACGAAAAAATTAGGGGAATGGGGTTGTTAAGCTTATTCGTCCGACTAAGCTTTTTCAGCGAGTGCAATGGCTTGCTTGAATTCCTTCGCGCAGTCCTTTAATGCGGACTTTAGGTTTTTCTGCGCGTCGCTACCCTTGACTAGAATCACCGGGTTGGCGGTGAGGGGGTGGTCGGCCTTCGCGGCCGCGAACTCCATCTTGTAGTCATCCAGCAGTTTTTTCACCACTAGGTTGGCTAACCCTTCGTCAGCGCCCACGAGCTTTACTTCAAGAAAATCTTTTTCCTTCTTCAAAACTTCAATATTCATAGATTATTCCTCCAACGAAAGTTTTCTCCGCTCAACGCTATGGCACTTTGGGCAAGTCAAGTTCACGCCTTTTTGGCTTAATTGAGTGCGGCAGTACGAGCAGTACGCCTTTACTACGCCCAAGCCGCGCTCCTTAATCGTCAGCGTAATCCCAAGGGGGGATGGGTCGAGCACTTTTGCCTTAATGTAATCGCCGACTTTAATCAAGTCGCGCATTGACTGAACGTAAGCGTCCGCCAGCTCGCTGACTTTCAGAAAGCCGCTTGAGTCAAACGACGCGATTCTCTCGCCACTATCCTCGATTGGCTCGAAGTTGACTAGCGCCGCGGAATCGTAAATCTCGTGTATCTTCCCGATTACAACGTCCCCGCGCAAAAGCTTGCGCAGTTTGCCCGCCGCGTCGATAGACACGCTGCGTTTTTTCACGTCGACTACGCTCTTGCCGTAAACCGAGGCGTAAATGCTTCCCTTGTCCTCGAAAGTGCCTTGCTCGCCAGTGCTTTCTTCGTCTGTGGACAGGAATTCTCCGGGCAAAACCAAATTCAATCACTTCTAAGCGAAATAAAATAATTATCGGATAAAAACAGTCTTTTAACAAATCAAAGTGAGTGCGCGCGAATAAAAGGCTTTTCCTTAAGGCAGCTTAACCATCGGGCGGTTAACGCGGTTTCGCTTTCCATAGTCGTTTTTTAATCCGCGCGCAGTAAGTTTTTGGATAAGAAATGGTCATTGAGCTCTTGGTGAAACCCGAGGACGCGGAGAGAAAACCGTACTTGATGATTGGCCTTGGGATTATTTTCGCGACTTTCGCGGTCTTAAGCGTTTCCGCGCTTAACTTAGCCAACCCCGGGGTTTTAATCGTCGCAATGGCGAGCATCATAGCCATTCCGTTTGTCTACGGCTTGTTTTCCTACGAGGAGAGCACTTACGAGAACGACAAGTTCCTCGGCTCGAACACCCTCGCCAGGCACTTTCCAATAATTGTCGTGCTCGCCGGACTCTTTTTTGGATTAATCATTGGATTCACGGCGTGGAACTTGATTCTCCCGCCCGAACAGGCTAAGGCAATGTTCGGAGCGCAATTAAGCGAGTTAAGCGCTATTAATTCTAATTTCGCGGGGCAGTTCACCGCGTTTACGGGGCACGCCGTGAATTTGGGGAGCACGCAAACCGAGGTTTTCGAAAACCTCTTCGTGCACAATTTTCAAGTCCTAGTCCTCATAATACTCTTCTCGCTGATTTACGGGGCGGGAGCGGTCTTGATACTCGCGTGGAACGCTTCGGTAATCGCCGTGTTCTTGGCGGGAATAGCGCGGCAATTCGTCTTGCGCACCCCGGGGGAGTACGCGCTGTGGACCGGGCTTGGAAACGGGTTTTTGGGAATCCTCCCGCACGGGACGTTTGAACTATTGTCGTACTGCATCGGCGCAATCGCCGGGGGGGTGCTCTCGCGCGCAATCGTCACGAAGCAATTCGAGAAAAAAACCTTCCCGCTAATCCTCCACGACATCGCGAAGCTAATCGCGTGGGCGATAATACTGCTGGCAATCGGCGCGGTGATAGAGACAACCGCGATAATGCCATAAACGTTGGATCGTGCGCACCATAAGCGGAACATTAGAAAGTGCGTATTAAAAAACACCTTGTTCATTATTTTTAAAGAACGAAAATGACTCACTTTACCTTGCAGGAAAAATATGCGCGGACTATGGATATTCCTTTGTTTCCTAAACGTGGTAAAAAACCTCACGAATATTCTTTAGAGCAGCAAAGAAGGCTTTTTGAAATACAGCCCAGCGTGGTTTGCCCGCATACGTGTTACGGGTGCGTTGACGTTCGTAAAATGATGACTCCAACAGTAGCAAATTTGCACAATAACCCGGAACTTATAGACAAAGCTTTTGACTTGCTTGAAATTCACGAGCCAAAAACTTCTGCGGACAAATGGAGAATCCAAGTATCTGGCTCTACGACTGACCCAATAATGACTAGCGACGAAACCTTGGAAAGAATATTCGAGAGAAGTGCCGGGCACAAGCTAATAGTTCATACCGCATCTTTGCACGAGCCTAATTTTCGGAGGATGTTCGAAAAATACCTTGATTCTTCCCACAGAAAAAGCGGCGGAGGCGCAGTATTTGTTCTTTCCCTAAACGCGCCAGTATACGCTCATCCTGAAGAAAGCACAGTAGAAAGAAATGCCGCATTTTATGCCGCTCAATTTGGGCACCACACGTTTAAACGCGAATACCACGCTATGCTAGAGAACATTGATTGGCTGAAAAACAGGCTTGCTAAAGAAAATCTCGAACCGGAAAAACTTACGCTTATCGCCAAACAAATATTCTTCCTAGAGCAAGACCTCAACCCGAATCTTTTTGGAACGCACTTAAAGGGCTCTATTAAAACAACAAAAGAGGCGATTTCGTTTTGGGATGGAATCGCTCATGGCTATCACTTGGGCCCCGCATATTTTAGGGGAATAAAAAACCGAGTTCCACGGCAAGAAGAATTTGAAGCCTGGATTAGCCGCCTAAGAACTTCTTTAGAAAAAAGCAATCTAGGCATTGACGTTAGTTACCGGCGGTTTACGGCAAAGCCGCAAGAAACCAAGCAAGCTGGCGTTTTACGATATCAATTTACGCTTGGCAAGAACGGCTTTTTTGTTCCGTGCGATTACACGGAAGTGCCCCTGCCAAACCTTCCAAGAGTAGACGACCCTAGTTTGACCAAAAAACAAGTTGAAGATGCGTACGAGGGCACAAATTATCGGAAAGAACCCTGCAGAAGCTGCCTGCACAAAAACTGCACTCACGATTATTACCAAAAACCCGGGAAAGAAAAATGATTTTGTTGCATAATCTGTGCGCGTACGTTTTTGTTCTTTAATCCGTTATTTTTTGAAGAATGAATCTACTTTCGTAAGGGTTTAGTTTTGTAGCTGGAAATAGTGGAAGCGGAAGGCGTAAGTTCTGGTTTTGTTTGATTTTTGTGCTTGGTTTTTTTTCCCGCGCCAAGCGGTTTTGAGAATCCGTGTGCGATGACCCCGCGTGCAATGCCCGTGTTGCACGGCTTGAGAAAGAAAATCGCGAGCTTCGAAAGCGTCTTGAAGCAATAGAACACAGGCTAGACGTTAGAGAGTTGCCGACGTTTGTGAAAGAAAGTACGAAGCCGGTGGAAGCGAAGCCTTCAGGCAGGCCAGAAGCTCACGAAGGCATTGGGCGTAAAACGCCTGATGAAATTCACGAGCGCAAAAAGCTTGAAGCAGTTAGTGTTTGCCCTGATTGCAGCAAAACCCGCGAGTTCGCGGAAAAACGCTTGCAAGCAATATTGTCTAAAGACTACCAGGACGCTAACTGCAAGCGTTTAGTGAAACGATTGCTCCGACACGAAAAAGAATTATTCACGTTCTGCTCGTATCGCGGCGCAGAGGATCAAAACAACCACGCCGAGCGGGGCATCCGCCCCGCAGTCGTAATCCGCAAAACCAGTTTCGGAAGCCAATCAGGGCACGGCGCACAAGACACCGCCGTGCTAATGAGCTTCTTCCAAACCGCACGATTACAAAACGAAAACTTCCTAGAATACATGCAAAACCTAACCGAAAACCGCCTACAAAACTAAACCGTTACCTACTTTCTTAATGTTTTCTGCGTTTGCCGTTTGAACAAACTTGGAAATGCGGGCTAATTGCCGGTTATCCAACGTGCCTTGTTTTGCCTTCAGACCTTCTAATTCTTGTGTTACTCGAACAGGCAGAAGCCCTTCTCTTCCCGGGTTGGCATTCTCATTTGTTTTTCCAGATATTAAACTCACAAAATTGTGGATTAGCGCAGGGTGGCTGTACGGGTCGTTGATTCCTAATCCTTTAATCTCCCGTATTGCTCTGCTGTTGCCTAGTTTTGTTTGTTTTTTGCCTCCTCTCCTTTTCAGGTAAGCCGTGCTTGTAGCGCCCTCAAACTTCACGGTGATATCCCCCTTTGTTCCGCATATCTTCAGTTGTTCTTCCCTTTGGTTGCCTGAAGGCGACCCATTCAATAGTACGACTGCAACACGGCCTTTTTCGTCGGTTAATTGGTAACCCGCGACAACATCAACGCCTTTTTTGTTGAATCTTGAACCAAGATGAACTATTTTTTTAGGCTTAAAACCAAGGTCGGTAAACAAAAAGTGGTTGTAGTGCGGGCTATGGTCCGCCAATAATCCCGAACCTTCTTCTTTAGGGTCCTGCCTCCAGTTTCCTTTAGTGTTCTTTTCCCACGAATGCTTGTAGTAATAAGAAATTGCTTGCAATTCTCCAATTACGCCGGCCTTTAATGCGTTTGCGGCAGTTCGATACGCGGGAAAAACAGTCCGGTTAGTGCCAATGAGTATGTGTAGTTTTTTTTTGGAAGCCATACGAACGAGAGTTTCTGCATCCTTTACGTTAGTAGTGAATGGCTTTTCAACAAACACGTGTTTTCCTTCTTTTAGGACTGCCTTTGCTATTTCAGCATGAGTCTTTGCCGGAGTAACTATGATGCCTGCATCAAAAACAGGTTTGCGCGAAAGAAAATCCTTAAGCGAACTAAAACATTCAGGGGTTACTCCCGTTGCCTTCTTGTATTCTGCCGCTAGTCTTTCCCTATTCTCAACAGACGGGTCAATCAAGTACGATACGCGTACTTCCCTTCGCTTAGCTAATTCCCTTAAGTGGTTTCCTGCAAACCCGCCACAGCCAAATAGCGCGAGTTTTTTTACAGCCACA
>JACRGG010000095.1 GCA_016217775.1 Microcaldota archaeon | reverse complement strand
CGAAACAACCGTCGGGTTCGTCTTGGAGACGAAGAAGAACAAGGTTAAGATAACTTTAAGAAAGCCAGTTTGCGCGCAGAAAAACGCGAAGCTCGCCATAATGCGCCGCAGCGGAACGCGGTGGCACTTGTACGGAACCGGAAAAATCGTTTGAGGAAAAGCTTTGAGTGGCAGAATGGCTAAGAAAATTCCTTTTGAAACGCTTGATGAACGGGATATGCACGCAAGCAGTGAAAGGAAGACAAACAGAATACGATGGGAAAATCCTTTTGAAAAGATTGCAGGCCTAGAAACTCGCGAGCATATGCGCGGAATTAGAAAAATTCACCCCGGACTAGCGGATACTCTGCGGAAAAAAAAATTAACTGGCTTTGCTGGGGAAATCAAGAAATTACTGCAAGATAGAGCAAATGGCGGCATTCCAAGCAAGACCGCGAAATTGATTAAAGACGCGATAAAAAAACAACGGCTGGGCACGACAAGAGTCTTGACGCTTCTAGGCCGCCTGCGCGAAAAAAACAACTCCATTCCCACTCACGAAGCGCTGGAACAATTGCTTAAAGCAAGGGGATGGGAAGAACAGGCAAAGTGAGAAAAATTGCGGACTTGGATTCGATAATTGAAAAAGCACGCGAATACGCCATTAGCGAAATTTTGGAGTACGGCACTCCGGCAATTGAAGGATTCGAGTTAAGCAACCAAAAAGGGGCGCAAATCGCCGGGAAACTCGGCGCCGACAAGCAAGCCGTATTGCTTGGAACTATTTTTATGGACTTAAAGCTCGGAGAGTGCATGCGCGAGGGGAAGCTCGGGCAGCACGTTGAGAGAAGCGCCAATGCCGCCAGAAAATTCTTGGAAGAAAACGGCGTCGACCCGAAAACCGTGGAAAAAATAGTCGGCTGCGTATTGAACCACCACGGGGCGGAAAAATTCCCCAGCCTCGAGGCGGAATTGCGCTAATGCGGACTGCTACCGGTTTTTGCACCCGAGAGGGTTTTTAGCAAGCATCAAATTATTTTCTTCGAGATTTAGCGACTTGAATAAAATAATCGAGTCCGTTGAAAACAAGGTTGACGAGAAGAAAAAGATTCTCTCGCTGGATGTTTGCAAGCAGGAATTGGATGAGCATTACCCTGTTTTAAAGAAGTTAATCAATGACGCCAGGTCAGCCTAGTACCGCGAGTATCCGCCTAGTTATCTCGTCGACTGTCCCGCTGCCGTCGATTGTTGAAAGCATTTTCTTCTCCAAGTAGTAGTCCACCAGTTCCTTCGGGTTTTGCGTGGCGAGGCGAAAGCGGATTTTCTCCTCCGAATCGTCGGTGCGCCCGTCTTTTTTCGCTCGCGAAACCAATCGCTCGAACACTACTTGCTCGTCAACGTCTATTAGAACCACGAAGTCGAGTTTTTGCTTTTTCTTCTCAAGCAGCTTCTCCAAAAAAGATGCTTGAGCAACGTTGCGCGGGTACCCGTCGAACACGAATCCCTTGGCCGAGCCGTTTTTCTCCAGGAAGGACTCCGCGATTTTGTTAGTCAGCTCGTCGTCGATAAGGATTCCCGCGTTCATCCGCGCCTCGACGATTTTCCCAAGCGGGGTTTTCTCTACCACGCTGTCGCGGAAGACCTGCCCTGTGGAGAGGTGGGCTAAGCCCAGCCTGCCGGCTATTGACTGGGCTTGAGTGCCCTTGCCGCTTCCCGGGAGTCCGAGGAACAATACGTTCATTTTTTGCACCAACGCGCGACGTGTTTTTTTTTAAAAAAATAAATGAGCTCGGGGGGATTTGGACCCCCGACCTTCTGGTTGCCTCTTCGCTAAGACAACTAATTACTGGAAAAAAAAGTTGCCGCGATTAAAAGCCAGCTGCTCTGCCAAACTGAGCTACGAGCCCACTGAACACACTTTATATTGGCAAGCCTTTTTATTAGTAGTGAGAAACAAGCAAAGCAAACTCCCGAGGGTAGCCGGTTATGAACGTGGTTTTGGACACTAATTTCCTGCTCCTCCCGATTGAAAAAAAATTGGACGTTTACGAGAAAATCCCGCTGTTGTTCGACGACGCCGTCGCCTTTTACACCCCGCGGCAGTGCTTTGACGAATTAATGGCAAAGAGGGAGGAAAAAAAATTCGGGGCGGCCCTCGAGTTGGCGCGCAAGAAAATCCGAGTGGTTTTAGTCCTCTCGCAAAAGCCCGACGACGCTGTTGTCGAGGCGTGCAGGGAGTACAAGGCCGTGGCGGCGACTAACGACAGGCAATTGCGGGAAAAGCTGAAAAAAGCCGGGGTAAAGACGATATTCTTGCGCGGGAACAAACTGGAAATCGGTTAAATCAACAATAAGATAAAAAGGGATGCAGGCAGGAATGGAAATTAAAAAAATCGGGATTATCGGCGCGGCCGGGGGAATGGGCGAGTCGTACTCCAAGGCGTTTTCCCGCGCGGGGTTTACTGTCTACGCCTTCGACAAGAAAAGGCCGGAAGTTCTGAAGCTTGCGGGAAAAAACGTGGTTGCGGCCGCAAGCGCCAGGCAGGTTTTCGAAAACTGCGATTACGTGATTTACTCCACGCCAATCGCCATAACCCCGAAGATAATTGAGGAAACGATTTCCTACGCGAAGGCTGGCTGCATCGTCGGGGGGTTTACTTCAATAAAAAAATTCGAGGTCGCCGCGCTAAGAAAGGCGCCAAGCAAGGCGAGGATAGTAACGGCGCACCCGCTTCACGCGCCCGGGGAAATAAGGGGCCAGCAGGTCGCGGTCATTAAAGTGCGCGCGAACGATGCGGAAGTCAAGGCGGTCGAGGACTGCTTTAAGGCAATCGGGGCGAACACGTTTGTGGTAACCGCGGGAAAGCACGACAAGACTATGGCGAACACGCAGGTCATCACCCACTTCACGCTTTTGACTATGGCATTGGCTTGGAAGATACGCGGGAGAAAGCCGCCCGGGAATAAGCGCTTTTTAAGCTCGGTTGACGGGGTGAAAAATGATATGGCGCTGCGCCTGCTCACCCAAAACCCGGACGTCTACGCCGGGATTGCGATGCTAAACCAAGATGGAATCGGGCAAATCAGGGAGTACAACCACGTGCTGAACGAGATTATCGAGGCGCAGCAGAAAAACGATTTCGAGAAGATATTCGGGCTGTGGGAGGAAGCCAAGGAGTACGCGGCGAGAAACGGGTTTAAGAAGGCGAACGCGAGGGTGAAAAAAATTTTCGGCGCGAGGGGCTGGATTACCAACACGACGAACTCGCACATCAGCCTGCTCGCGATGGCGATTACCTGGAAGCGCCTTGGGATAAAGCCCGGGCGGTTGGGCGCGCTTCAGTCCCCGCCCTACAAGCTGCGCTGGCTGTTGGTGAACAAGGTGCTTAACTCGAACACGCGCAAGTTCGCGCGCAACGCCGTTGAATTGGAGGAAGCCAAGCGCATTGACTTGGCGTTCGCCGCCGCCGCCCGCACGTGGGCGTACGTAATCGAGAGCGGCGACTTGAATAATTACACGATGATGTGGGAGCAAATAAGGCACTATTTTGGGGACAAGCAGCTTAACGGCGCGAAAAACAGGATTGATTCGCTGGTGAAAAAACTGATTGCGGCGGATAAAAAAAGGGTTTAAAAACACGGCTTTTCACTACAAATACGCGTTTTCTTGAAGGCTGCGAATTAAACACCAAACAAATTGGAGGACGCCGAAAAAACCGGTTTAAGCTAAAAGCGAATGTGAAGCTAATGTATTACCTGAAGACTTTTGTCGAAAGCGTGCGGATTCCGCCAAGCCTGTTCGGGCTGAAGCTCGACAAGGCGGCGCTGCAAATCCTGCGCGAGAAATACGAGCGCACCGTAGCCAAGGAGCAGGGAATCATAGTCAGCCTGCACGAGGCGCGCGTCAAGAGCAAGGGAAGGATAATCCAAGGGGATGGCGCCGCGTATTTCGACGTGGAGTACGACGCCCTCGTGTTCACCCCCCAAATAAACGAGGTAATAGTCGGGGAAGTAACAGAATTGTTGGAGTTCGGGGCGTTCGTGCGGATGGGCCCGATTGACGGATTGGTTCACGTGAGCCAAGTCGCCGACGATTTCTTCTCGTACGACAAGAAGAAGGAAGCCCTCGTCGGGAAGCAAAGCAAGCAGACCATCAAAAAAGGCGATTTGGTGAAGGCGAAAATCGCGACGGTCAGCCTAAAGGACTCGGTGGCGAACTCGAAGATAGCGCTGACGATGAGGCCCGACGGATTCGGCAAAATAAAATAGTTATTGGTTTTTTACTGGAAAGAGGATTACGTGATGTTAAATGGCTGTTGAAAAGGCTTGCACGCAGTGCAAGAGGATATTAAGCTCGGACGAGTGCCCGGTTTGCAAGACGAGCGCGCTCACCAAGAGCTGGGAGGGCTCGATAATAGTAATCGACCCGAATAATTCGGAGATAGCCAAGAAAATCGGCGCGACCACCCCCGGGCGCTACGCGCTGAAAGTAAAGTAAGAAAATTTAATGCGATTCAAGGGTTTGATTTAAGGAAAAAAAGTTGTGATAAGAAAATGCAGATACTAAAGCAAAGCAGGGAAAACTTGTTCGGTAGAATCGAGCTGGAAGCCCTCATTGAGGGAATCGAGGGCGCGACGCCAAGCCGGAAGGAAGTAATCGCGGGCATCGCCAAGGAAATCGGGAAGAGCGCGGACGTAATCGCGATTAGGAAAATAGACCAAAAATTCGGGAGAACGAAGGCAATTGTCTACGCGCGCGTCTACGAGACGAAGGAGCAGAAGGAGAAGATGGAGCAGAAGACCGTCTTGGAGAGAGGCGGGAGGAAGAAGGGCGGGAAAAAAGAGGAATCGCCATCCGCGGCTGCGCCCGCGAAGACAAAAGAAAACGTGAAAAAGGAAGAAAAAAAGGCGGAAGAAAAGAAAGAGGAAAAAAAGGCTTAGATAAAAGAAGGCGGGAAGCAGGAAGAAAGGAAATAGCTTGAATTGAAGTTTATTGAAAAACGGTGTTTGAAATGGCTGAAAAGAAGAAGGAAAGGCAGACTAAAGCGTTTGTAGAGAAGAAAAGCTGCCCAAAATGCGGGGGCGGAACCCACTTGGCCGACCACGCGAACCGATTGTACTGCGGGAAGTGCAAGTACACTGAAATGAAGAAAACCAAATAATTAAGCACTTAAACCGCGTTGCACTAATTACTAGCGTGTTTAAATTGGGGAAAAACAAGCCAAAGCGGGCTGGAAAACAATTAAGGACGACTAGCTCCAAGCAGGCGGGAAAGCAAAAAAACGCAGTTAAAACCAAGCAAGGCCGGCTGGAAGAATTGCTGGCAAAAACCGGCTCGACCAAGACCGGCTTGTTCCTGGCTGCTTTCGCCTCGCTTGTTTACCTAATTATCTTCTCCCAGCTGCAAGCCCCGGACTTAAAGCAGTTTGGCAACCCGGCGATAGTCATTGGATTATTATTGGTTGAGGAAATTGTTTTCCGCAAGTTCTTGTACGAGAAAATCGGCGCAATGTGGCAGCTTCTCGCCTACGCATTGTTGATGCCCCTGGTTTACGCAACGCAAGTAATTCCATACGTTGCCGCGTTCGCGTCATTGTTCATCCTCGGCTTGTTCGCGACGCTATTGCGCGCGCGCCTCGGGTTTTCAAGCGCGCTTGCGTTAAAGGCCTTCTTCCTGCTCTTCGCGTACTCGACGAGGGTTACCAGCGCGTTTGCATTGGACTCCCTGCTTTTGGCAATACCGTTTTTTTTCATGCTCATTGGCGGAATGAACTTCAGGCAAATGCTGTCGTATCTTGAACTCGACAAGATTGGTTTGCGCGACGTCTTGTCCGGGCTTTACTTGTTCGCGCAGGGCTTTATCGTCGTCTTGGCGGTAATGATTGCGTTAAGCCTCGTTGGAATCGCGGACACGAACAAGGTGGCCGAGGTCATCCAGGGCTTGGACGCTTACACGCTAGTCCTGATAGTCGTCTTGACTCCGGTTGCGGAGGAAACGCTTTTCCGCGGGTTCTTGCAGAAAAAAATCGGGGTTGTTTTCGCGAGCATCGTCTTCGGCGCCCTTCACTTTGGGTTTGGAAGCCTGGCTGAAGTCGCGGGGGCGTTTGCAATATCCCTGGTGTTCGGCTATTACGTGCGCAAAAACAAGCGCTTGATTCCGTCCATTATTGCGCACGCTATGTTCAACTTGTGGGGGGTAATAGCCGCGCTTTACTTGGTCAAGATGATTTAATCAACAAATAATTTCGCTAAGCGGGCGATTAAAGCTTAATCGTGGTTTTTCAAAGGTATGGCAATAGTGTTGGGGATTGAAAGCACCGCGCACACCCTAGGAGCCGGGATTGTAGGGAGAAAAGGCAAGTCCGTTAAAATTCTGTCAAACGAAATCGACAAATTTCCATCGACTGCCGAGGGATTCATTCCGAGAAAGCTCGCCGACCACCACGCGCTTTGCTACCCGCAAGTTTTGGAAAAATCGTTGCAAACTGCGGGCGTTAGCTTGGCGGATATTGACGCGGTTGCATACAGCCAAGGGCTGGGAATCGGGCACTGCCTTAGGGTCGGGTACGTTGCGGCAAAAACCCTCGCGCTCTCCCTCGGCGTTCCGTTAATTGCGGTCAACCACGCCATTGCGCACGCGGAAGTAAGCAAGTTTTACACCAAGGCGGTTGACCCGCTGATTGTCTACGTTTCGGGGGGAAACACGCAAATCATTGCGAGGGAAAAAAACCGCTACAAGGTGCTTGGCGAAACCCTTGATAACGGGATTGGAAATTTTTTGGACGTTTTGGGCAGGAAAATGAATCTTTCTCCGCCCGACGCGGTTGGGATAATGAAGAATGCCGCAAAGTGGCGCGGGAAGGGCGGCGAGTACATAGAATTGCCTTACTCGATTAAGGGAATGAACTTGTTCTTCTCGGGATTGCAGACCAAGTGCGAGCAGCTGATTGCTGGCAAAAAACACTCCGTGGAGCAATTGTGCTACTCGATTGAGGAAACCGCTTACTCGATGCTGGTCGAGGCAAGCGAGAGGGCATTGTGCCACGCGCGGAAAAAAGAGTTGATTGTTGTCGGGGGAGTTGCGCAGAACAAGCGGCTGCAGCAAATGCTGGGGTTGATGGCTAGAGAGCAAAAAGCCCGCTTTGGAGTCGCGCCGGACGAGTGCAACCGCGACAACGGGGCGATGATAGCATACGTGGGGCTGTTATCGTTGGAAAACAATTGCATCAGCAGGGACGACTTGCCCAAGCAGGACTTGCGGATTGACGAGCAGGAAGTAAAGTGGTGAATTAACAAATGTTTATTTTCAAGAAAAGTTTGGGGAAAAAAAATATTCAAATACTGGCGTGGGCGCTCAAAGCCGGCAAGACGCTCATCCTCCCCTCAAAAACGTGTTATATGGCGTGCGCGAATGCGGCTAACGCTTTTGCAGTGGACAAGATTTACGCGCTTAAAGGCAGGGAAGACAAGAAACCGCTAACGATAATGGTTGCAGACTTGAAGATGGCCAAGGAATATGCACAAGTTACTCCCGCCGCAGAAAAGGCAATCAAAAAATTCATGCCGAAAGGCAGTTTGAGCATTTGCTTGAAGAAAAAGAAGGGAAGGCTTGCCGAAAACTTGTGCGAGGACACGATAGTCTTGCGGACTGCGGACGACTTGTTTTTGAAAAAACTGATTGCTGCACTCGGCAGGCCGATTACCGCAACGAGTGCTAACCAAAGTGGACAACAACCGGCATATTCAATTAGCGAGCAAAAAGAATTTATGCAAAAAGCGGATTTTGTTGTGGACGGCGGGAAGATGCCCAAGCGCGCGCCGACTAGCATAATTGATTTCAGTGGAAAGAAAGTAAGGCTAATCCGCGAGGGAAGCCTCTCGTTTGGGAAAGTGTTGAAGGAAGTCGGCGAGTAGATGAAAATGAAAAAAAGCACGCGAGCAATCGGCAAAGAAGTCGGGAAGGGCGCGGAAGCAGTGCTTTCACTGCAAGTGTTTTCTGGCAAGAAAGCGGTCTGCAAGCACAGGATGAAAAAAGAGTATCGCTGCGCGGCTTTGGACGAGTCGATTCGCGCGAGGCGCACGCGCAACGAGGGGAAGGTAATGCGCGAAGCCCAGTCCAACGGGGTTAACACTCCGTTAATGCTCGGAGTTGACGAAGGCGGGAAAAAAATTTTCTTCACGATGATTAACGGCGTTGTGCTAGAAGACAAGAAAACCGTTTCCAAAAAGGAAATCCAGGAATGCGGAGTGCAGCTAGGCAAACTCCACCAAGCCGGGATTGCGCACGGGGATTTCACCACGAGCAACTTGATGTCGGACGGAAAAAACGTTTTCGTGATTGACTTTGGGCTAAGCGAGTTTACGAAAAAAACCGAGGACCAAGCAACCGATTTCTTGTTGTTCTACAAAAGCGTCAGTGAGGAAAAATTCAAGGATTTTTTGTTTGGCTACGGAAAAATCGCGGGGGAGAGGCAAACCAAGCTCGTCTTGGATAAAATGAGGAAAATCCTCTCGCGCGGAAGAAACGCTTGATGTACGTGACACGTGCATCAAATAAGATAAGTATAGATAAAATAATTAAAAAATGAAAATAAAATAGAAAAAGTAAGAAAAGAAACAAAGGCTTAAGCTAGTCTAAAGCGTTACAGCTCTCCTACTCTTCGTTTCATCTTGCGTTTCATGCGCTTGCGTCGTTTTTTGACCCACTTCCAGCGCATTCGGTTTTTTTTCTTCCATTTTCTTGGCTTTGCTCCCACTAAATATTCACCTAAAATTGAGTTTTATTGATAGAATGATTGTTTGCTGTAAACAAAGTACTTTTGGGGTCGTAAAGGTATTTAAGCGTATTTGCTAGACTGCAACCCCGAGGATTTTCTTAACCTCGTCCTTGCTTAAAGCATTAAACTGCTCGCTTGACGCAATGCCTGATGAGAAGAGTTTTCTCGCCCTAACCCGCCCGATTCCCCTAATTGACACTAAATCAAGGAGCTCTTCCTTCACGCCGTACTTCACGCGCTTTTCCAGCTTTCGGCACTCTTGCTTGACTCCAGTCGCGCCCAGAAGATACGCGAGTTCGCCGAGCGAGTAGGAGAGCCACTCTAGGTTGCGCATTCTAGCGTGCAAAATCCCGGGGGGGAGGTTGAAGCCCTCGAGGATTTTCTCCTCTGTTTCCTCGTTCGCCCACGCGTTTGCTATCTTAGCGTTCTTGAATTGTTCCAAGGCGTGTGGCTCGTCAGCAAAATCATCCATCAAGGAATAGAGCTCCTCCCACAAGTCCTTTTCTTCCTTGCGATTAACCGTCGGCAGGGGCCTTGACTCGAGGGCTTTGCTTAACTCGAACAATAACTGGAAGGCCGCACTCGTGTTTTTGCCTCCGAGTGGTTTTTTAGAGTGCTTTTCAATAAATTCAACGAACTGCCTGCCAGTGAGGGGGTCTAGGTAGAGTTGCGCGACTCGTTTTCCAACCGGAGTGGCTAGAAGCTTGTCAGACTTCTCGCGCACGAAATCCCATTCTTTCAACTGCATTATTATTGAATCGATTTTCCCGAATAGCTTCTCGGCATCCCCGTATTGGCGGGCAAAAAACGTGTTTCCGAAAAAAGAGTAAATTGACTTAAACGAATTGCAGTAGCCGCTTGCAACCAACGCGAGGCAGTGGAACCTCAAAGCCGTTTCGTTTGATAGCTTGGAGTAAATGTTTTCAAGCGGGCCCAAAAAATACTTTTCTTGAACCTCGCGCACGCTTGAATCCGAACACACGATTACTCCGGTTCCAATCTTGTCGTAAGACGGCCTTCCCGCACGGCCCAGCATTTGCTGAATCTCCAAGTTAGGCAACGGCGCCATAAAATCTCCGGAAAAGCGCTTGTAATCCCTAATTATAACCCAGCTCGCGGGGTAGTCAATGCCCATAGCAAGAGTTGTCGTAGCGACGATTAATTTTATGCAGCGGCTGTGCTTGAAGCCATCCTCGATAATCGTGCGCTGTTTTTCTTCAATCCCGGCGTGGTGGAACGCGATTCCCCCGTTAACGCACGCGGACAAGTTCTTGCACTGGACGGTCGGAGTTGATAGTGCCTTAAGGGCTTTGTTAGACAAATCAGAGCATAATTGCTTTTGCCCAACCGTCAATAGCTTGGAGACGACTGGAGTCAACTCTCGCGCGACGCTCTCCGCGCTTCTTCGAGTTGAAACGAAAATAATTGCTTGGCCAGCGCCGGAATTCTCGCTTAACGCCATTGAAACTACTTGCGCAAGCTTGGTTTTCTCGCCTAATTCCCTGCTTACTCCGTCGTCTAGAACTAATGCGCTTGCCGCAACGCCTTTGCGCAATTTAACCGGGCGGTAGGTTGACTTCACGCTCGCACCATTAATCCACTTCGTTAATTCGTCAAAGTTTGGGATAGTCGCGGAAAGCAGGAGGAGACGAACCGCGCCAAGCAGCAGTTTAGTGATTACAACCTCGAGTGTTGACCCGCGCTCCTCGTCGTCGAGTAAATGCACTTCGTCGATTACCGCCAAGCCGATTTTTTCAACCAGCGCGGGGGAGTGGATTAGGATTGAGTTGATTTTCTCGCTTGTCACGATTAAAACGTCGTGCAATGCCAAGGTGTCCGCCTGCGAGTCCAAGTCCCCCGTCGATAGCCCGATGGAGTAGCCTAGTGGAGTTAATTTCGCCTCGAACTGGTCGAATTTCTCCTTGGCCAACGCGCGAAGCGGCACTACGTAAACCACTTTTTTGCCCTCGCGGCTTGGATTCTGCAGGTAAGAGAGGGTTTTCATTAACGCGACTAGGGTTTTTCCGCTCGCGGTTGGCGAACTGACAACAAAGTTCTGGTCTTCAAGCAAGCCTCCCTCGACCGCAGCTTGCTGCATTGGGTTTAGCGAATTGTAGCCGAGTTTTTGGACTAGGGAAGCAACCTGCTCTTGGCGTTCTTGAACGGGATTAATCGGCATAGGAAAGAAAGTAGTTTTTGAGAGTATTTAAACCAAGCTAGGCGTGCGTTCCGGCACAAACCCGCGTTTTACGTCTTGAACTGCAATTAAGTCGTCACCCGAAAGTATTAAAATTGGTTGTGGGCTTATTGTTGGTAAGCAAAGAGGGATTCTCAATGAGCAAGTATGCGATTGCAAAAAGTTTGGCTGGAAAAAAAATTATCACCACCGACGGCGAGGAAATCGGCCGCATAGTGGACTTGTTCATTAACGAAATCAGCGGAAAGATAGAAAAAGTGCAGCTGGAGCCAAACCCCGAATCAGCGGTTGTGGAGAAACTCGAGCAAACCGAGGGCGGACTCGCATTAATCCCGTACTCGGCCGTGCTAAGCATTAAAGACGTAATGGTAGCGGACAGAAGAGAACTGCTAAGCCAGTAAGAAACAACGCATAACACTAGTTAACGTCTTTTTGTATTAATCCGTTGTTTAGCGTAAAGCCGAGTTTTTCCAATTCGAGTTGTTTTTCCCCGGTTTTTTTCTTTCCCGCCGCTGCGGCTAACGCTTTTTCGATTAGCTCGTAGTTCCCGCCGAGCCACTCGCTGGCAGAAAGCGAGTCTTTCTCTAATTGTTTTTGCCTCTCCAACTCGGCGTGCAGCTGCGCAATTGTCTTCCCGAGTTTCTCTGCGGTTTTGTTCACTACTGGCTTTTCGGTAAAGTCGAGGAATTGCTTGTAGTACTCGTCCGCGCACTCGCTTAAGCTAGCAAAACAAAGGCTCGTAGAGTCAGTCTCCGTGTTTTGAATTGTTTTAGTCAACGCAAAGCCAGTCGGGTTTTTTTCCCTGCCAGTAGGCGGTTCGATGGGGGTTTCGTAAGTCAAGTGAAAGCACGGGTTTTCCCCGATTGTTCCCGCAACAACGTCAAAATCGTTTCCTAAAAACGCGTACTGCTTTGGAACCGCTTTCGTTCCAATGGGGGGAGAGTAGGGAGTGTTTTTCTCGACTTTAATTGGGGAGAACGCGTTTTCAACCAGCCTTTGCCCGTTCAATAAGTACAGCGCGCCCTTGCCGAACATTTCGAAAACCAAAAAGTATTTTTCCGCGCCTTGAATCTCGAACTCGATTATCCTGTCGAAATTCACTTGATTAACCGACACTACTTTAGCGTTTGACAGCTTGCTTCGGATGATTCGCGCGAGGTTGCTCGGGTTCTCGGGGGGAGTCTGCAAGTACTTGGTCAAGTGCATTCTGGCTCCAAGCTGGACAACCAAGTTTTTTTCCCCCTCCTTGTGGAACTTGAACCTAAACTCCTTGTCCCCGATTTGGTACGCCTTGTTCAACCGGCTTGAGGCTAGCGCTTGGTTTAATTCCTTGGCGAGAAAAAAGTAATCCAGGTTGGTCATTAGCTGCATAAGCGTAATCTAGGGGGATTAGGGAATAAAAAATAGGCTGGAAAAAGGGGAATAAAACCAAGCTATTGGCAAAACATAGCAAAACGCGAGCCTAGTTAGACTGGGGACTGCGCTGCTTGGCTTACTACGTAGAGTGGAATCGCGTTTTTCTCGAATTCGAGGAAGGCCATTTGCACCGCGCTTAAGGCCTCTTTGGTTGCGACTAACGGGGGCGCGCCCATAGCCAGTTGCAGCGCCCTAGCGCCGACTATGCGGGCTTTTTCGTACTTGGTTAGTTTAACGTCTTTTGAAGCCATTTTATTGAATCACCGGAAAAATAGTTTAATTGCTTGTGCTTTATCTTGTTTTGAGGCCAATTTAAGCCTTTGCAAACCATTTTTCCAGGGCTTTTTACAGCAAAACGCGAAAGTAAACCGACAGTTAAGAGAGCAACAGGCTAAAAGAAAGCCGAGGCCGGAAAACGTATGAGTTTAGGCACATATAAGGCGCTACGACATACCGTACACATATATATAGGGGTTATTACTAAGAAGTTATATGGATGAACAGCACAAAAAAGAGCTTTTAGCCCGCTGGCAGGCCGTCGTGCCGTCGTTCCAGCGGGAGGTTGAAGCAGAAATATCGCCGCTTAAGCAGGGTAAAAACGCGGTATTTCTTTACGGCCCAAGAAGGGCTGGAAAATCCACCATAGCCCAGCGCCTCGTCCGTTCAAAGGAATTTCGTTACCTCAACTTTGACGACCCCCTCTTGCCAAAAGATATGGATTCCTCGCATATAGAGGCGTTTTGCAGCGACTGCGCGAAAGGAACATACATTGTGCTTGATGAGATACAAAACGTTTCCGGCTGGGAAAAGTGGGTGCGGCACGCCGTTGATACCGAGCGGTTCCACGTGCTCGTCACCGGCTCGACAAGCAAATTGCTCTCGAGTGAATTCACCACGAGCCTTGCGGGAAGGGGAACCGGCTTTCTGGTGCTCCCGCTGTCATTTCGCGAGTTTACGGAGCATTATTCAAAGAAACTCGGGGACTACCTGAATGTCGGCGGCTATCCCGAAGTGATAAAATCGGGGAATGAAACAGGGCGCCAAAAACTCCTTGAATCTTATTTTGAGCTCGCGATACTAAAGGACGTTGCGGCAAGGTATGCGGTGCGCGACATCGGGTCTCTGCGCTCGCTTGCAATATTTTTGCTGACTAACCCCGGAAAGACAGTAAGCTTGCGCAATATGAAGGCAAGCCTCAACCTTTCATTTGATGCGCTGCGCGCGTACCTAGATTACCTTGAATCCGCGTTCCTCCACTTTACCGTCCCGCACTTCGCATATTCGCTGAGAAAATCGTTGGAATTGCCCCGCAAGACTTACGCGTACGACTTGGGGCTGCAATCTTACGTTTCCCGCTCGTTTTCCCCCGATTTTGGGAGAAAAGCCGAGAACGCGGTTGCAATAGAGCTCAAAAGAAGGGGATTCGAGGTATTTTACTGGAAAGGCGGGAATGGAAGGGAAGTTGACTTTGTCGCTAGAAAAGGCGCTGAAATAACTCCCGTAAACGTCTGCTATTCGGAAAACCCCCCTGCGCGCGAGGCCGACTCGCTTGTGGAATTCGCGGGCGAACACAAAAAAATAAAGACGCCCGTCCTCCTCACGATGAAACGGGAGGAAAAAACAGAAAATTGGCGCGGGCTTGAAATCAAAGAGAGGAACATCGAGAAATGGCTTTTGGAAAAAATAAAAGGGCTTCCGCCACTGGGGCTAAAAACGTAACTAAGCCGGGTTTGCCGCAACGGCTCGGGCAAGGAAATAAAAAACTATTTGCGCAAGTAATTAGTTACTAAAAACAAAGCGAGTTTAAAATCACTTAATGAAATTGAGGAAAAATAGGATGGAATCTGTTTACGATGCGATTATAGTCGGCGGGGGGCCGGGGGGTTCTTGCTGCGCCCTGCGGCTAGCAGATAAGGGAAAAAAAGTCCTTTTATTGGAGAAGGCTACTTACCCGCGCGACAAGACTTGCGGTGACGCGGTTAGCGGGAAGACAGTCAAGTCGCTTAAGACCCTAGGGCTATTGGAGCAAGTGCAAGCCCAGCCCAAGGGAGACGTTTACGGCTGCGCTTTCTCGTCCACTAATATGGATTACGTCGAGATTCCATTCAAACAGGACAAGGCTTACGCGGGCGCGCCGGGGTATTGCGTGCGCAGGTACAATTTGGACAACGTCTTGTTCTCGAACGCGAAAAAATACTCGGATACCATCGAGGGGTTTAGCGTAACCGAGTTGATTACCGAAAATAATTTTGTTGTTGGAGTGCGCGGATTTAATTCCGCGACTAAGAAAGTCGAGGAGTACCGCGGGAAAGTAATTATCGGCGCTGACGGGGCGAACAGCATTGTCGCCGCCAAACTCGGCGTTGGAAAAAACGACCCGGCTCACGAGATTATCGCATTGCGCGCGTATTACAAGGGAATTACGGGAATGAAGAACAACATCGAGCTTCACTTTGTCGACTCTATTCTCCCGGGGTACTTTTGGATATTCCCCCTTGAAGACGGGACTGCCAACGTGGGGGTCGGGATGGTTACCGACGACATTAAGAAGAAGGGAATTGACTTGCGAAAAGCAATGATTAGCATTACGAAAGACCACCCGCTGTTTAAGGAGAGGTTTGCCAACTCGAGCATCGAGGGAGGCGAGGCGGCGATAAAGGGCTGGACTCTCCCAGTAGGCTCTTTCCATCGCAAGAACCACTTTAACGGCGCATTGTTAATCGGCGACGCGGCGAGTTTAATCGACCCGTTTACGGGAGAGGGAATCGGGAACGCGAGTTTTAGCGGAATAACCGCGGCGGACGTTGCCGCAAAGGCGATTGATGAGGGGAACGTCAGCGAAGAGCGATTAAAGGAGTACGATACTGCGTTGTGGAAGGAAATCGGCCCGGAATTAGGGACGAGCTACAACTTGCAGAAGTGGGGCCGCCACAAGTTCTTGCTTAATATGATCATCAAAAAAGCCTCGCGCAGCCAAAAAATCCGCGAAGTCATTTCCGGAATGCTAGCCAACGAACTCCCGAGAGGGGACTTGATAAACCCAATGTTTCTTCTGCAAGTGCTTATGGCATAACTTGGGATTGAAAGCAGTGCTAATTAAAAACAAGTTTACGCAAAAAATAGTTTTATGGCAAAACTAGAGTGGAAGATTACCCGGTTCAAGCACCCTGTTCACGGAGAGGTCGAGGTAATCCATTGGGGGAACGGAAAAATAAACCACGTTGAATTGGTTGAGTCCGTTCTAGGGAAAAAGGGTGTTCCAATACCTGATTCCCGGCCTCCAGTCACAAAACACGCTATTGGCAAATACGAATTGGCGGTAAGGGATATAGACAATCAAACGCCGGGAATTCAAAGCGGGAGAAAAAAATACGAGCCGGAGCAGCTAAACCCGGAAAAAATGTTTTTTAACTTGGTTGAAATGGCTGCGCGAGGGCATCCCATTGTAGAAATGCCGGTTGCGCTAATCAACCACAAAGACAAGTCGCACGTAGTAAGCGTATGGAAGAAAGGAACGAGTATGCTTGTCGACTTTCTTTACTCCTCGAAAAACCAGGAAGAAAAAGAAAAGGCGGCGGACGGCGCAGTGGAGCAAATGGCGCGCCTTCACGCGCTTGGGTACGCGCACGGGCATCTTATGAATAACTTCACGATAGGCAAAAACGGCGAAGTGAAAATAATCGACTACTCGCACTTGAAAAAAGGAGGGGACAAACAACAAGAGGCGGCAGTAACCGCATTTTTGCTAAGTATGCAGTTGGTAAAACCAGGCGCTAAAAACGATAAAGAAATACAAAACCGCCTGATGAGAAAATACGAGGAGTACAAAAACAAGTTTGCCAAAAGAGAGAAGCTAGTGGCTTAATCCAGTTCGGTATAATCCAGGTTGTTGAACTCGAATAGGCTTTTCACTGTTTTCTTCCCGTCGAAGTAGTATTTTTCCATAATTTCGCTTAATTGCCCCGATAAGAACGCGGTCGAGCACGAGTCAAGCAGGAACTCCTTGTTTTCAAAAAAGTACATTACTACGGGGTGGTTCACACCCCCTTCCAACTCGAGGACGCGGACGCGCGCAGTAGCGCACCCCGCGCTTGTTAACAGCGAGCACAAAAACAATGCCTTGTCGAAAGAATCCCCGGCGTTAATCGAGAGGAGGTCCTCAAAATTCATCCAGAAAGTCGTTTCAACCTCGGATTTGACTAACTGGATTTTCTGCACTAGCTCAAACGCGAGCTTGGCGTAGGCGGGAAAGTCCTTTTCAAGCGAGAAGGAATTCGCTTGGCTTGCATCAGAGGCCAAGTTCAACTGCGCGAAGAGCTTTAGCCTTGTTTCCAACACTGCCTTATCGTTGGGGTTCACTAATTCCTTTAGCTGCGGAATGGTTTTCGTCTCGCCGCTTGACACGGCTTGGGAGTACCGCTCGATTATCTTGCGGTAATAATCGCTTCTAGCCTTGTACAACCCCGTTTCGTCGGGGGAGCCGCTTAAGCGCGATTGGCGGTTGAAAGAGATTTTCTTTGAAAAAGCGTTCATTCAAAACGCATTATAATAAGGAAATACCCCCATAATAATTTTTTGATTGATTACAATAAGCGAGAGAATAAACTGATGGAAATAAGTTTTTTAGGCGCGGCCGGGGAAGTCGGGAGAAGCTGCTTTATCGTAAAGGGCCGAAAGAACACGATGCTCGACTGTGGGATTAAGGTAGGGTCCGGGGACAAAACGCAGTTTCCGCTATTAGAGGACAGCGACGTCAAGCAGTTGGACAACGCCGTGATTTCCCACGCGCACGTAGACCACTGCGCTTACGCCCCGTGGCTTTACAAGCACAAGTACGCCGGGAAAATGTTTTTGACCAAGCCCACACACGACCTCGCACAATTGCTTCTCGCGGATTACCTGCGCATCGCAAAAGACTTCACACCCTACTCGCAGGCGGACGTGAATAATTTCTTGAAGAACAACACCATAGTCGAGTACGGGGACGAAAAGGTTTTTGCGCGCGAGGGAATTCAATTCCACGAAGCGGGGCATATATTGGGCAGCGCGATTACCGAATTAAGCGAGGAGAAGACGGTTGTTTACTCGGGGGACTTCAACTCGCGCTCGACCAGATTGCTTGAGCCGGCAAAACTAGGCTACAGCGCGCAAATTCTAGTTCTCGAAAGCACTTACGGGGGGAAGGCGGACTTGCACCCGTCGAATAAGGACAGCACGCAGTTGTTCATCAAGGAAATCAGGCAGACTCTTGACGCGGGAGGAAAAGTTATCGTGCCGACGTTTGCTACGGGGCGCGGGCAGGAAGTCTTGTTCGCAATCGAGAGCCACATTAAAAGCGGGATGCTGCCAAAAACGCCGATTTACCTGGACGGGATGGTGAAGAAGGCGCTGAAGATTTACAGGCACAACGCGATTTACTTAAAGAAGGAAGTCCAGCGCAGGATTTTAACGTCCGACGACGACCCGTTCAAGAACGAGTTGTACAAATACCCGAAAACGCGCTCGCGTGAAGACGTGACGGAGGGCGGGCCGTGCATTATCCTCACAACTAGCGGGATGCTTAACGGCGGGCCAGTGTTTACTTACTTGAAAAAACTGGCGGGGGACGCTAATAATAAAATGATTTTAGTCGGCTACCAGGCGGCGGGAACCCGCGGGCGCGCATTGCTGGAGGGGCAAAAGTCAGTGGAGATTGACGGCGAGCGAGTTGAAGTGAAAATGCCTGTTGTCCAAGCATCATTTAGCGGGCACAGCGACCACAAGGAGCTGGTGGAGTTCACGCGGCAAATCAACGGGTTGGAAAAAGTATTCCTGGTTCACGGCGAGGGGAGGAAAAACGAGGAACTGCGCGAGTCAATCGAGAAAACGTGCAAGAAGGTTAAAGTCGAGATTCCAAAACTAGGGGAAACACTAGAGTGCTGAAAACAAGGCAGGCTAATCCAATTTTCTTCCAAAAAACTTTTTTTCGTAAAACGGTTTCTTTCTGCCCGCGCCCGGCCGAATGCGGTAGCTGTTGGCAGTAAGCATTTTGAAAAACGAGTCCGCAAGAGAGGGCGGGACTCTCAAGAGAGTAAAATTCACTCCGTTGCGGACAAGCTGTTTTTCCACTTCGGCCCCGCTATGGGCTGTTTGCAGCGACTGCTCGATTCTCGATAAGTGGGGGAGTGCCTCCGCGTTGTTAGCGCCCGGCTTTAGCCTCGCGCGAAAGCTGATGTTGAAAAAAACGGCCGAATCCGCGCCCGCCTTGCCTTTAGCCTCGGTCGCTGAGTGAAACACTTGAACCCTGCGCGCGTTTTCGTCCAAAAAACCCATTAATTCCCGCATAATCTATTTTTTGGCAAAAAAAGGTTATAAAACCGCGCTTGCCCCAAGAGTTTACAAGTGAAACGATGAAATGAAGTGCTTGGTGACCGGCGGGGCGGGTTTTATCGGCTCGAACTTGGTTGACGCGCTAGTTGCACGCGGAGACGCGGTCAGCGTAGTCGACGACTTGTCTACTGGAAGCAAGGCTAACATTAACCCCAAAGCGGTTTTTTACCGCGAGTCCATAAACAACGACTTGGCGAAAATTTTCGCCAAGGAAAACCCGCATACTGTGTTTCACGAAGCCGCGCAGATTAACGTGCGCAAAAGCATTGCCGACCCGCTGTCCGACGCGAGGACAAACGTGCTGGGGACGATTAACTTGCTCGAGGCTTGCAGAAAAGCGGACGTGAAGAAAATTGTTTACTCGTCAAGCGGAGGGGCGTGCTACGGGGAGCCGAGTGGGAAAACCGACGAGAATCATTTGGTAAACCCGTTGGCGCCTTACGGAGCGTCCAAGTACGCTGCGGAAAAATACTTGTTTATTTACTCAAAATTATACGGGCTTGACTACACTATCTTGCGCTACGCGAACGTCTACGGCCCAAGGCAGGACCCGAAGGGAGAGGCGGGAGTGATAGCGATTTTCTTCAACAAGCTCAAATCCAACCAGCCGATTACCGTTAACGGGGACGGGAAGCAAACGCGCGACTACGTTTTTGTTCAAGACGTAGTTGAAGCTAACTTGCTTGCGGCGGGAAAAAAAACGGGCAGCAGGATATTCAACGCCGGCACGGGGAAGAAAACCAGCGTGAACGAGTTGATTGATTTTGCGCAGCAAGTCAGCGGAAAGAAATTCGCGCAAGTAAATTACGGCCCCGCGATTGCAGGGGAAGTAAAGCACATTTGCCTCGACTGCTCCTTGGCGAAAAAAGAATTGGGCTGGCAGGCTAAGACAAGCATTAATGACGGGCTTGAAAAAACTTGGGAGTGGACGAATAAGACAACGGGATAGTAATGGGTTTAAAAAAAATAGAACAACTGGACGACGATAGGTTTTAAAAAATTAAGCTAGTTTTTGGTACTTTTCCCTCGCGTCTGAAGAAACCCTCCACTTGACCCACTTTTCGTACCGTCCCTTCTTCCCGAAGTCGACTTGCTCGACCAAGCCGTTTTGCTTGAGGAAAACGAGTATTTTCGAGACGAACTCGTTGTCGCGCGCGATTTG
>JACRGG010000013.1 GCA_016217775.1 Microcaldota archaeon | reverse complement strand
TTTCCCCCCTTGCCCAACCCGGTTTTTCCGCGTTTCGCATAGTTTTTTCCCCTGTTTTTCCCTGCGGTTAAACGGATTTGTTTTTTTTGAGTTTGCATTAGTTTCTATTGTGTTGTTGGAGGCGGATTGTTTTGCTTTAAGTGTTTTTGCCGTTGATTGCATTCTCTTGGTTTGAGAGGAGGAATAGCCATAGGGGGACGAGTTGGATTGTATTCCCGTCCTTTGTTTTAACCGCCTCGAACTTGTTTTTCGCAACCATTATGCCGTGTTGTTCTAGGCTTGCGCGTCGAATTTTTTCTTGAACTCGGGCAAAAAGCTGACTGCGAATGAAAGCGCTTCCAAGCAAGTTTCTGCAGAGACGCGCGCCGCGCCGTACAAGCACTTGTTTCTCAAGATTCTAAGCCTGTCAAACGTTGAAACAAAATGCTCCGGGAATTTGTGGACGTCCCGCAAGAACGCTATCTGCGCTTCGTGCGAATACGGCTTGTAGCCCTTCAGCTCCATAAGCGCCTGGGATGCCTGCCCTCAAAACTTCGTAAACATCCTCGAATATGAATGGCGCCGTGTCTTTTCCGATTCTCTGGCTTTTTACATAGCCAAGGCGAGCGTAAGAGCGCGCCATAAGCGCGGCGGCGTTATCCTTGTTAAGCGCTGTTTTCTTAACCAAGCCGTTCTCGACGTAATGCTGGAAATTCTCTATCATTGAATCAGCTTCAGGTAGCCGTACAGCACGATGCCGTTCGCGAGATTATTGAGAAACTCCTTAGTGCATTCCCTTAACTTAATTTCGTAGACGTTAATCTTCCTGCACAGCTTCGCCTCGAATTTCTTCAAGTCCAGCGGTTTGCCCCCGCGCGCAACAACCGCGATGTCAACATCGCTTTTGGACGTGTCTTCCCCGCGGGCGACTGCCGAACAGTACGACCGCCTCCGGCTCTTCATACTCGTTTCTCAACATTTCCAAGAGCCCGGATTCGCGGATAGCCAGCAGGTTATGGCACGCCTTTAAGCGGAGGAACCCGCCTGCTTTAGCCGCAAAAACATTCTCGACTACGCCGGTGCTTTGCGTAGAAAGCAGCCCTTCTTTTTTCAGCCTCGCCACAATCTTAGACGCCCCAGGCGGGGAAAGATTAGTCAGGCGGGCTATCTGCCTCACGTGGAATTTTTTCTCGGGCGCGTCAAAAAAAAAGCTTCATCACGCGATAGTTGTTATTTATCATATGTTAACTTTAGTTAACAACTGTTATCTAAAGTTTACGGTTTGCTGCTCCGCTTGCGCGCATAGCGGCCGTCCTGCTTTGAGTGTGAAATCATATACGCTGGCTAATAATCTGCTTGGTGTCTTTTGGTCATTGGACTGACCAATTTTATGGCATTCGTGGTCGGTATACTGGCCAATTTTCTTGCCGTCAATTAGTTGTTTAAGCTGTTGATAGTATGTCCATTACTTGCTTGCTTGTTGTCGGAGTTGGCAGAGAGAGTTTTGCTTGAATTTCTTTCTTGTCTATTTCCAGGGTAAAAGTAATGACTATGAAGCTTGAAACCGTGTCCAAGTGGACTCTTGATTTCGCGATTTTTTGCAGGACTCCCGGGTTTAGCGCGTGCTCGTCTTTAAACAATGTTTTAGGGCTGGTTAACAACAGTGGCGGAAGTGTCTTGGTGGCGTTAAGAAACTCTATGCCAATTACTTCCCCGCTAGGCGCGTAATCAATAATGAGGTCGCCTAAGCTGACGCTGGTACTTGTTTTTTCTTTTGTCGAATACAAATACAGAGTGTCTGTTTGACTATCGTAATCGCTTTGCAAAACGCGCGTACTCACTTGCATTTCTCATCACCCTTAATTGCAGTCTCTTATCATTAATCAAAGCGGTTACTACAATAAAAACCCCGCTTTTTACTACGTCAAGCACTATGAACAATATTTTTCTCCTGCCGTCTTTGGATTTGTTTAAGAATTTCCTTTTTGTTAAAGCATTGGATTTTTTTCTGCAGAGGGGGGAATCTGGAATTTCCAAGAACTGAAGTGGGGATTGCCGCCCCCCTGCGGTTAGGTTTTAAATGAGTTTAACCTATTTTCTAGTATGTCCGAAGGCGGGTTTTTGGGCTCTATTAACCAAAAGTGGGAGGGGCTCTTGGAGTGGAGCGACGAGAAGGGCATTCCCCTGCGCTCCGCAAGCGATTTTTTCGAGTCAAAAGGAATCCCCCCCGCGCCCGCGCTGATTATTTTATTGATTGCATTGGTTGCAGTCGTCGGATTCGCCGCTTTTTCCATATCCGGCTCGCAGACCAGCTCGATTGCGGTGACAGTCCTCGACGAGTCCGGCAGCCCGATGGGCGGCGTGCTCGTGCGCGTGGCGTCCTTGGATAACCCCGCCTCGTTTGAGCTAAAGGAACAGTACTCCGACTTGCTTGGCAAAACAGTTTTCACCTCCCTATCGGGAGACTCGGCTATGGTGAGCGCGGTTGCGCAAAGCGTAGTATTCTCCCCGACTAAAGTGGAGTTCGAGGCCGCAAAGGAGTCGACCGTGAGCTTAAGCGCGGAAAGACTGGTGGAGGAAAAAGTAACCTTGTCGTTCGCAGTCAGCTCGGCCGGCGGGGACTTGGAGGAGTCGAATGTCAAGGCGGTCTTGCTCGACGAGTTCCAAAACCAAGTCGGGGAATTAACCGGAGTATCCCCCAAGTTCGACGTCAAGCAAAACGCGTCCTACTTTGTTTCAGTGACCGCCCCGGGGTTCTCCCCCAAGACAAGCGACAAAATCAGCGTGGGCACAACCAACGTCTTCCTCCCAAACCCGATTTTGCTGATTCCATTGGAGGCAACGCCCAAGGTTAAAATCACGGTGTTCGCATACGAACTGGCCGGCAGTGAAAAAAAGCCGGTTGCCTCCGCGAAGGTCAGCGTGGACAACGCGCTTACTTACGCCACGATAATCTCCTCCGCGCAAACGGGCCCGGACGGGCGCACGGGCGAACTGGAATTAAAAAAGGGGGTGAGCGCGGTAATCCGCGTGTCCGCAGGCTCTTACTTGCCCAAGGCCACCAACCAGTTCACCGCGGAATCAGACTCGACTATTGAAATCGCGCTAAACAAGTCAGGCGAGCAGGCCTCGGACGCCCTCCAAGTATTGGTCAAGGACGAGCAGGAGAACATCCTGCAGGACGCGCTGATAGTATTGTACCGCGGCGGGGTTAAGGAAAGCATCGGGGAGAAAACCGACAAGCCAGTCGCGCAATTTGATTTGGAAAAAGGCGGCAACTATTCCGTAACCGTATTCTCCGACGGCTTTCTCCCGCAGTACTTCGACAAGGTAAAGCCAGGAATTTTATCCGCGAGGCTGGTGAAGGCGACTGCGAAAAACTCGGGCTCGCTTGCGGTCACCGCGGTTGACTTCGAGGGCAAGAAAGTAGCGCAAGCCCAAGTCGCCATAAAAACCGGCGCGGGAATCCCATTGGGCTACCCCGACATAGTGACTGGGTTGGACGGGAGCGTATTGTTCCAAGGCGTTCCGCTAGTTGAATTAACCGTTCTCGCCTCCCAAGCCGGGCGCAGCGGCCAGGCGGGCGTGAAAATAATCCCCTCGAACAACTCCGTCCAGGTAATGCTGCAAAAAGGCGTTGGGAGCGTTCGCGTGCGCGCCTACGATTACTTTAATGCGACCAAGCCCGCGGTCAAGGGCGCGGTAATCACTGTCGGCTCGTCGAATTGCACGACGCAAGGCGACGGAACCTGTTTTCTTGCAGTGCAGGAAACAGCCGGCGCAACGCTTATCGCAAGCGCGGCCGGCTTCGACCGCTTCGAGTCAGCGCAGTTTTCAGTCAGCGCCGCGGTTCAAACCGAGGTTGACGCGCCGCTAATCTCGTCAAGTGTCGCCGCGAGCACGCGATTGGAGTTCGTTGGTTTGCTTGACGCGAACGGGAAAAAAGTCGCGAACTCGCTTTCCCCAAACTCGGCTTACAAGGCGGTGTACTTGCTGCGCTCGCCAACATTTGAGTTTAGGAAAGCCGAGGCGTTCATATCAATTGGCGACAAGGAAAGAAAGCTCTCCGACGAGATTGCGTGGATTGCCGGCTTTGACGGCGGGGTTGCGAAAACAGTTTTCGCCGGGGAGTCGCTCTCGTCAGGCGTTTTGACCAAGGACAATTCAAGCGCTTACTTGCTTAATTCCGCGGGCCCGCAGTACAAGTGGGCGGAATTCTCTTACGACCCGTTTGCCGGCGTTAAGGAAATCCGCGTGAACATCGCAACGCGCGCGGGGACCGGGAAAACAACGCTTAACTCGCGCACTGCGTTTCGCACCGGCGCAGAGGCGTTTCGAAACCCCGCCGACCCCGCAGCCGGAGTGTCCAAATCCGACTTGCTTGCAAACTTGGAGTCAAAACCCTTCGAAGTCAGTTTCGCGGGAGAGTGCGAAAACGAGTTTTGCATAAAATTGTTTTTCCAAGACGGTTCGATAAGCCGCGGCTTGAAGGGCTTTGAGGGCGCGGCCGGGGACAAGCTCGACTTGGCTTTCGAGGCGTACGCGTTCAACTCATCCATTGAGCTTGCGCTAACATCCGAGGACAACAAGGTCGTGAAAATCCTCGGCGCGCAAGCCGACGGGAACGAGCCGAGAGTCTCGTCTAGCGGCTCCAAGGACTCGATTGCATTGTCGTTAAAGCGCGGGGGGAAAGGCTCTTTCTCCCTCCACTCGCTGCGCGCGTCAAGCTCGGCCGATTTGTCCTTGTCCGCCGTAACCGCGGACGGGCAGAATCTCTTCTCAAAGAGGATAGTGTTTAGGATAGCCGCGTCTTCAAGCAGCAAATTATTGGTAAAGCCCACTCCATCCTCGCTCAACGCCTTGGAGCAAACCGCGGTGAGCGTGGCCGTGACGGACTCGTTCAAAAACCCGGTTTCCGACGCGCTCGTCTTCTTCTCCACTTCAACCCCGGTGCAGGCAAGCGAGGTGTCGCCAGGAGTCTACTCCGCAATAGTTTCCCCAACAAGCGCATCGCCGCTGGAGTACTCGGTTGACGCGAATGGATTCAGCCTCTTTAAGTCAAGCATTCTTGTTTCAGCCAGCTCGATAATCGAGCCAAGCAAGCAAAGCCTCTCCATCCAATTCAACCCAACGTCGGTCAACGATGAAATAAGCGAGGACTTCACCCTCTCCAACCTCCTTGAATCCGACGCGAGCCTCTCCCTTGACTTCACGACGTCGGCATCGCCTAGATTAACCAAGCTAAGCCTAAATCCGGAGGGGGGAGTTGCGCAACTCTCTTCCAGGGAACAGCTTTCTGCAAGCCTCGGCGCGCAGTTGAACAGCTTGGCTTCAATGCTCTCTAAAACAAGCGATTCGAAAGGCGAGGAGCTCTCCGGCGAGGTAATCGTAACGGCGCGCGCTCTTTCAAACACTCAAATCCTCCGCATTCCTTTCAGGCTCTCAACCGTTTTCAGCACCCAAAAGATTGACGACGCGTGGAGCCTGGAAACCGACTCCCTCTCTTTCTCGATTGACGAGGCGGGCGCGGTAACCGGGCAAAAGACGGTTAAAGTCTCGAACAACGGGCCGTCAACCCTCGCAATCAACCACGAGTTTTCGCAGGGATTGTCCGTAACCCCGCTCTCGCAGTTAGTCGAGCCGGGAAAAACCGCGGAGTTTTCAGTGCAGGCGAAAAAGCTTGCGGGCAGCCAGGGCGGGTGCTACTTTGACCTCGCGTCGGGCGGCGAGGGGAAGAAAATCGATTTCGTCGCGTCAAGCGCTGGCTTAATCAGCGCGAAAAAATCCGTTTCAGTCCAGGCAACCCTCTTTGGCAAAGCGGGCTGCGCGCCAATCCAGCCTGTTAAAGTATCGGTTGCAGGGGACTTCAAGTTCAACCTCCTCGGGTTAAAGCAGTTGACCAACATCGACAAGACTATTTCAGTGCAGTTGCCCGACGGCACCATCCTCCAGCTTCCAGCCACGGCCGTAGTCGAGCAAAACACTGCGACCGCCCCCGAATCAAGCAATTTGGTTGTCGACGGCACGGCGGTAAGCGTCCTGCCAAACGGGTTTTCGCTAACCCTCCCGGTTGACTACTCGATTTTGTTCACTCCAAGCGCGGGAATTTCCCAAGTGCGGGGCGAGACGGTGATAGTGCTGGGCAATTCAATAGTCAAGGCGCCTTCCTCTGCAACGCTTTCGCAAACATCGGATGGGTACTTGCTTAACGTGAAGGCCGGCGCCGCAATCTTTTCAGGGGGCTTGCCCAGGGTTTCAATCGAGCGCACAATAGCCCTTTCCATCCCTGTTTCAGCCGAGTACTACTTCCCCCCATCCGCAATGGTCTTCCAGCAGATTGCCGGAAATATTGACGTGCAGTACGCGGACGAGAGCTACTCGTTTGGCCAAGGCGCGCAAGCGGACATCAATTCCGTCCCGGGGGTTAAGAAAATAATCGCGCCGGCAAACCAAGTCACGAGGCTCCCCTCTTCGCGCGTGCAGAAAATCGGCGGGAACTACAAGCTCTCGCTCCCGATTCAAGTAATCCTCGTGGCGGGCTTTGACTCCAAGCCGATATCAATTGGCGGCGACAAGACGCTATTCCT
>JACRGG010000091.1 GCA_016217775.1 Microcaldota archaeon | reverse complement strand
GGCTAGAGGTAAAAAAGGCGAATCAAAAAAAAGTTGATTTGCGCAATGTACGTGTCACGTACAATCAGCCCGTGGGCTTTGTTATGTTAACATTATCAAAGAGCACGCTTGGAGTAATTATGGAGACGGGTGCTTCCCACGAGTAGACTTGCTGCGAGTCGCTCCCCGCCGCGCGCGCGTTTTGCATTAAGTTGAGCATATTCTCGCTGATGCGGATTCCCCGCACGGGCTTTTCAATCGCGCCGTTTTTAATCAGGAACAGCGCGTCGCGCGGCATCGTCGAAAACTCCCCCGAGGAATAATTGTTGAACCGAGTGTACCACAAGTTAGTCACAAGCAATCCATTATCAACTTGTGAAACTAGCTTCTCCAAGCTATTCCCGCCTTTTTCCAAAACCAGGTTAAAGTAATTCGGGGCAATCAACCCCGCATTGCCGGTTGTGCTCAAACCGTGTTTTTTCGCAGTAGAGTAATTGTGAAGCACCGTCTTGAAGACTCCCTTCTCGACAATCGGCTTTTTGTAAGCCCGCGTTCCCTCGGCGTCGAAAGAAGTCGAGTTAAACCCGTTTGGAAACTGCGGGTCGTCATAAATTGTTATCGCGGGCGAGCCGACTTTTTTCCCGACTTTTCCCGCAAAAAACGAGAGGCCCGCCTCCATGTAAAAACTCGATGAGGAACTCCCGGCAGCGTCCAATAACGGCGAGAGCGGCAAAGGGTTTAGTATGACGCTCATCTTCCCGCTTGGGGCGCGAGTTGGGTTTCTTGACTCGAATGCAAGCTCCCCCGCTTTTCTGGACGCTTTTTCAACGTCGAGGGACTTTAGCATCCTGCCAGCGGCTACTTGGTGCCCGCTCCCGTCGTTTTGCGCCATTGCGCGAATCGAGAAGTACGCGTTAGTCGAGTCTTCCACCGCGTCCACTCCGTTTGTAGTCAGCAACCTGTGGCTAGAATTGTGAAACTCTAGTATTCCCGCACTCCTAACGGCTTTTTCTCCAATGGCGGCGTTCACCGCCGATTCAACCAAGTCAAGCTGCTTGTTTTCGGGCGGGAGAATGTTTTTGTCAAAACAATTTTTCAGCCGCGGATAAGCACCGCCTTGTTTTGGAGCGAACCCAAAAAAATCCGCGCGGGCAGGCATTACCTTGGACGCGGCAGAAAGTTTTTTCACCAAGTCGCCTACGCACTTTTCATTGTTCTCGCGCAATGTCGTTGAGAAAACGCGCTTGTCGATAGAGCAAAACACGCTTATTGAAAAAACGCTTTCGCTTCCAGTCTTCACGATTTTATTGTTAGCGAACTTTAATTGGCTGGACCGCGACTCGACTTTGGATACCGCCGCGTCTTGGGCGGCCTGGGAGATTTTTTTCAAAACCAAGTGCTGAAAATCCATATTTTTTCACTCAACTGCTTAAAACCTAATTTATGCTAATTTTATTTTGCTTAATCTCACCGCAGGCCCGCCCATCCAAACCGGCATTCCCTGCATCGGCTCGCCCTTCCCGCAGTCCCCCGCAAAAAACTCCATTTCCTTGCCCACTGCAGTAATGCTAGAATATAGCGTTGGCGTAGTGAGTTCGAGCGCGGGCTTTTTCAACAGCTTGGTCAACTCGCCGTTCTCTATCAGGTACGACTCGAACCCGACGTATTTTTGGTTTAGCCTCAAGTCATCAATGTTCCACTCCTGGTAGCTTTTGATGAAAACGCCTTTCTTGATTCCCTCAAGCAGCTCGTCAAAAGAATGGTCGCCGCCTAGCATAAACGTGTTGCTCATTCTAAGCAATGGCTCCTTGTTAAAATCGCTTGCGCGAGAACAACCGTTTGAACTAACGCCTAACTCCGCGGCCGTCTGGCGATCGTGCAAAAACTCTGTTATCAAGCCGTTTTTCTGCAAGTAACGCCTGCGGCTTTTTACTCCCTCGTCGTCATACTCGTAAAATCCGTAGCTCCCTTGCACTGTCGGGTCGTCGACAATAGTTACGACGGGGGAACCGATTTTTTTTCCAATAGAGTCTTTCTTAATGAACGATTCCCCGGCTTGCGCGGATTCTCTGCCTAAAATGCGGTCTGCTTCGTACGGGTGGCCGCCGGACTCGTGGCACGCGATTCCCGTAATCTCCGGGCCGATTACTACGTCAACTGCTTCTTTTGGCGCCGCAACAGCGCTTGAGAGAGTCTTGCTTGCAGTCTCCAAGTCCGACACGGTTTTTTCAATAATGTTCCACTCATTGGTTTTCTCGAATCCGCCGGTGGAGCCAAACGGCCTGTAGCGCTGGGCGGACTGCCCCGCGTTGACGAGGGTGAGAAAATAGTAGAGGTGCACGCGCGGAATTACCGACTCGATTCTAGTCCCATCCGAATTAGCGTAGTACTTTGTTGAAGTCGAGTCGCCAAAGGATATAAAGCGCGCCGCGATTTTAGCCTTGCTTTGTGAAATCGCCTTGTCTAAGTCTGAAACAAAATCGGTTTTTTGCGAGAATGGAGTGTCGGAAAGCTTTTGCTTTTGTTTTACCTCGTACTTAGCCTTGACTGTTTTTTCCTTGCTTAAAACGATTTTTTTCCCTATTGACTGGCGGGAGGTGAGCTTGACTGCCGAATCAATCAACCTCTTTGCCTTGGTTTTGTCGAATTCGTTGAGT
>JACRGG010000092.1 GCA_016217775.1 Microcaldota archaeon | reverse complement strand
ATAAAAAAAAGCCACTAATCCTCCGCGGGCGCCTTGGTTATTTTTCTCTCTTTGGCTGCTTTCCGCTTTTAGCCAAGAAAATAAACAAGCATCCGGCTAGCAGGTAAACTAATCCGGCGTTCATCGCGTTGAGCGGGATTTTCAGCAATACGTTTAGGAAGAAGAAAGCCGCTGGCACGATTACAAGCGATGTAATGGCCCCAAACGCCGCGGCGGGCATCAATTCGCTGGTTTTAGAATAATAATGCGAGCTTGCAATTGCCGTGAATAATATTGCCGCCGCGCCGAAGGCCTGCTCAATCATTTTAATACCCTGTTTGCCGGTATATATTCTTAGCGCGATAAAAGAATTTAAGGCAGGCGGGTTATGCAAAAGAAAGCCGCGGGGCAATTTGGCTTATGGAAAAAAATGATTTTGACGCGATAGTGGTGGGCGCCAGCGTAGTCGGTTCTAACGCGGCTTACCACTTGGCTAAAAGCGGGTTGGACGCGCTGGTTGTGGAAGAGCACTCGATGCCCGGAAAGTTCGGAAAGTGCTCCGGGCTGGTTTCCAAAAAGGGCTTGGAGCAAATCGGCGTTGACTACTCGGCCGCCAAGGTAAATGAAGTGCGCGGAGCCACCTTTTTCTGCCGCAGCCAAGAATTCTCCGTGCGCTCATCTGTAGTCAAGGCAATCGTGTTAAACCGCCAGGTTTACGACGAGGCGTGCGCGTTGAGGGCAAAGGATGCGGGCGCGAAATTCTCGTATTCTCATCCCGCAACTTCTTTCTCGCAAGGCGACTGCGTGAAAATGCGCGTTGGAGAAAGCGTCTTGTCGGCCAAAGCATTGATAGGCGCGGACGGGGCGAGTTCATCCGTTGCAAACGCGTTTGATTTTCCCAAAATTAGCAAAAACAGGGTCGTGCTCGCGTACGAAGCCGAGTTTGTGGATGCAAATCCAATTGACTTGTCTATGGTGCAATTGTTTTTCGACCAAAGCTTCGCGGGTTTTTTCGGCTGGAGCATTCCGTGCGGGGATAGCGCGGTCAGAATAGGCTTTGGCACGACGGATTATCAGGGCCTTGAGGCTGGGAAAAAAAAGTTGTTTTCCATCCCCCTCGTCGGCGCGCAGTTGGAGAACGCGTCGAAGTGCCGCGAGTTCTCGCACTTGATTCCGCTTTCCTACCGAAAGCGGACTCAAAAGCGCAACGTAATGCTGTGCGGGGATTCCGCCGGGCAGGTGAAGGCGACTACGGGCGGGGGAATAGTGTTCGGCTCGCTTTGCGCAATTGTCGCCGCGGAGGAAACCGCGGCGTTTCTCCGCGAGGGAAAGCCGATTGGCTACGAGGGGGCCTGGCGCAGGAAATTCGGGAGGACGCTGTTCGCGCACAAGTTGCTGCGCGGCTTCTGCAATTCCCTTGGCGAGAATTCATTGTCCGCGCTGATGGGAGTTTGCCGTGTTTTCGGCGCGCAAAAATTTTTTTCCTCGTTTGGGGATATGGATTTTATCCTCTCGGCGTAAAAAAGAGTTTTGCATTATGCTAGGCTTTCGGCTTTAGGCTCGCCGCGTACAATCCGAGTATTAGCGCGGCCATTGCCAAAACGAGTATGATGCTGAATATCATCAAGTCGTTCCCGCGCAGCCCGAACAAGCCGCCTTGAAGCTCTATTTGTGCAGTTGGAGTAGCCTTGATTGCCGTAGTGAGTGCCGAGGTTTCCTTTTGCGTTTCCTCAACCGACTCGAGCAGCACTATCGCGTAGACGCTCAACCCGTTTGGGCTGAAGGCGCGAAAGACGTAATTGCCTGCATTGTCTTGCGCAACAAACTTTGTTGAAAGCACTTCTGTATTGCCGCCGGACGAGCGAAGCAAATTGATTTTTTCCCGCCCGCCGTTTTCCTCCACCCACTTCCTGTTCAAACGGAATATTACCGTCGCGTTCTCGACTTCCTGCTTCAAATCCGTCTTCACTTCAAGATAAAACGCGGTGCCCGCGATTTTCTTCTTGTTCTCCGCAGCCAGCTTCTCGAAGGCTTTCCTCTCCTCCGCGCTTGACGACTGCCTTGTAGTGACCGCCATTACCGCATTGGCCGGGACAGTGTTTAATTCTACCCGCAGCTGCGCGAACGAGCCGGACAATGCCGTTTCCTTGGAGTCAAATGTTTGTTCCTTCGTGACCAGCTCCACCTTGTCGACTGTAGATTCCTGCGAACTTGCATTAGCGCCTTGCGTTGCGCCTGTTGCCGCCTGATTTTCGAAAATCAATTGGGTTGTTTGCACGAACATTACCGCGGTTTCCCTCCCGTCCGTCTTTACGGGAATGTCCAGCTGCCTGCTGATTAATATAGTCACGTTGTCTTGCGCGCTCAACTCCCGCTTTTCAACTATTTTAATCCCGCTTGAATTATCCTCGATTACTTTCTCGACTGCCTTGCTTGCCGCGCTCGGGTTTGCGCCCAGTATTGATGAAATGGATTTAGGCAATTCGAGTATCGTCTTGTCCCGTTTTTGAACGAAAGAAATTTTTTCCAAAGAGCCCACGTCAACTATCCGGCTGGAGTTTCCCTCGGTTACTGTAACTTGGCTGGACAACCCTGCCTGCGAGAAAATCCTCATTTGCGTAGTGGTTGAATCCGCTGGGGCGGCTGGCGCAGGCGCGCCAGTTTGCGTTGAAGCGCTTGGCGGGGAAATCGCTTTTCTCCCTGGAGGTATTTTGGTTGCGGAAGGGCTTTGCGTTGAATTGATTTGCGCAGCGGGGCTTGGCTCAAAGCCGCCCGCATTGCTTTCATCTGCGCTGCCCTCCCCGGCATCGGAGGGAGCGGAATTGCCCGTAGGGGCCGCCGCGTCAGTTTGGCTTGGAATCGGAGTTGGCGATAGCGTGACTGGAGTCGGAGTGGGGCTTGGCGTAGGCTCCCCCACGCACCGGCCTTGCGTGTAGTAGACTTGCCTGCACTCGGCAAAACAAGGATTCAAGTAAGTCGCGCCGTCAACTCCGCACACGTATTTCGTGTCAGCCGGGCAGGAGCTGCAGTAAATCGGGTTGACTGTGGTAGCAGCCGCGTCTGTTGCTGAAGCAGTTGGAGCCGGCGATGGCGTTGGGCTGGCGGTTGTTGTTTGAACCGGCGTTGGAGTAGGTGTTGGGCTAATCGTTGCCGTAATCGCCGCGGTTGCGAAAGGAGTTGCCATAACGCACTCGCCGCTTGTAAAAGCTGTTATCCCGTCGCATTTGGCAAAACAATAGTTCGAGTAAGTGCGCGCGTTCGACCCGCACACTGGCGCGTAATCCGTTGTGCACGAGCAGCCACTCGAGGTTGTTAACGTTGGGGCCGGCGTTGGAGTGGGGCTTGGGGTTATTGAAACAAGCGTGTTTGAGCCGCTGGTTCCGCCAGTAAGCGTGCTGGAATCCGCGAGTGCGAGCGCGGCTAGAAGCAGGATTGCCGCCGCGATTGCCTTGCTTTTCATATTAAAAAAATATAGGCTAGCAACGGATTTAAAGCAAGTCGGTTGTAACAAAATTTGATGAAAAAAATCCTATTCGCCCTGGCCACACTCGCCTTATTGAGCGGCATCGTCTGGTCCGCCAAGATTTCCCAGCCCGTCTTGACTCAAGTCGGGGAGGAGAATCAAATCGATTTCCTGCTAAGCGACTCAAGCGGCGAGACGGGCGTTTTCAGCGCTTCCTTCGATTCAACCCTCGAGTTTGTAGACTCCAGCTTCGGCAAGCTAACTTGTGAGCCAAACGCGGACAAGACCGCGTGCCAAGCAAGCGTTTCAATCGATTTCCAGAAGCAATCATGGATTAAGCTGCGCGCGAAAACCCCGCAGGGCCGCGAGCAAATAATTTTGCGCCTTAAATTCCCGTCTTCGGCCGGCCAAGAGCTTCCAATAAGCATAGTCCGCTCGCGCGACTCGGATTCAATCAGCTTCAGCCTCCTCAACTACCTGGGGATTACCGTAATTATTTTCAGCGCAATGCTCTGGCTTGCCTGCCTTAAGGCGGGAAAATCCGAGGAGTACCAAAACTTGGGCAAATTGCTTTACGAAAACAAATCAATTCTCTCCGGCATTGCCTCAATCCTATTTGGCGTTGGGGCGTCGCTAGTATTCCTGCGCGACTTGCCGACCAGCGTTCTTACAATCGCAGTTGCCGGCGCAATCGGCGTTTTTGCATTCAAGCACTTTGCCTCCAAGGCCGGCGAGTCGAAAGAATCGCTTTCTGAAAAGAAAAACAAGCTGCTCGAGCAGAAGAAAGGCCTTAGCGTGCGCTACTTGCGCCGCGAAATCGACGACGCGACATTAAAGGCGTTAAGCAACGAACTCGACTTGGAGCTGATTAAGCTGGATTCAGAGCTGAAAAAATAGGCTGCTAATCAACCGCGGTTTTGCGCAGGGAATTACTTCCCGAACCTTCTTTGAGTGCCCGCGTAGTGCGCAAGGGCGGAGTTAAAATCGCGTTTCGTGAATTCCGGCCAAAGTTTTTTGGAGAAAAACAACTCCGAGTACCCCGTGTGGAACGGCATAAACGACGAGAGGCGCTGGACTCCCCCAGTGCGGATAATCAAGTCCGGTGCTTGATTAAAATACAAGTACTTGGAGAACGTCTGGGCGTTGACCTCCCCCTCTCTGATTTTCCCCTCGTTCAAGTCCAACGCTAGCTTCCTGCTCGCGTTAACCAATTCCTCCTGCCCCGAGTACGCTATGGCGACGTTAAGCTCGAACGACTTGTTCCCGCGCGTTTTTTCCTCCAAAACGCTTATTTTCTCGCGCAGGCTTTGAGGCAGCAAGTCCAAGCGCCCGAAAAACCTTGCCTTAATCCCCTTTTCTTCAAAAGCCGGGTTTGAAAACGCGCTTGAAATGTTTTGCTCCATTAACTTGAACAACAAAGCCAATTCAAACGAACTGCGTTTTTGCAGGTTGTCCAACGACAGCGCCCAGAAAGTCATTTTCTCTACTCCGGACTCCTCCCCCCACCCTAACGCCGATTCGACTTTCTTAAACCCGGCTTGGTAAAAGTTGGAGAACGAGAGGCTGTGCTTTTTCGCGAACCTGCGGTTGCCGTCCGGGATTATTGCAACAGACTTTGGGTAATCCATTAAAAACACGTTCTTAGCATTAATGCAGCGGCAGCTTGTTTAAGCTATTTTATTGGCGCTTTACTAGCTTATCAACTCTCGTTATAAAAAACTTATTATTGCCCGACGGCGTTGAACTGCTGTTAACAATGCGCGAAATACTCGTTTTCAAAGGCAGGAAAAAGCTCTTTCGCGCCCTCCAAGCCCGGACGCATTTCGAGAAAGCCAAGGGAATAATGTTCCAGCCCCGCCTCTTCACGCCCCTCTTGTTCGAGTTCGACTCGCCATCGAGGGCTAAAAACGCGATTCACTCGTTTTTCTGCACTCCGTTTGAGGCCATATTCCTGGACGAAAAAAAGCGCGTCGTGGACGTTAAAAGCGTGCCTTCAAGCCGGTTAATTGTTCTACCAAAGGTTAATAGCTTGTATTTAATAGAAGCCCCAATTGGAACCGCGGCAAAACACGCGATTTTGGGGGGGAAAGCGCTTTGGTGGAAGGCAACTGGAGAATTACCGGGCAAAAAACGGCGTACCAAGTAGCAAGCGAGCAGCTTAACGCCAAGGAACTAGAGTTGTCGAACACTCTGGTCGAACTGCAAAAACTCTCTTCCCAAAAAACCATTTCACAGCTTCTAGAGGAATACTGCCGCTCCCACAGGCTGATTTTGGAGAAAACCCGCGCGGCTAAAATACTCAAGTACTTGGAGTCGGAAATTTCCGGCCACGGCGTGCTCGACGCGTTCCTGCGCGACGACGCTATCGAAGAAATCGCCATCCTCGGCGAGAAACAGCCCGTCTTCGTCTACGTCGCGGGCGAGGGCTGGCAGAAAACAAACGTGCAGTTCGAGTCGTCCCAGGCGATAATCAACTCGGTGAACAAGATGAGCCGCGGCATAGGCAGGCGCGTCTCCTACCAGTACCCTCGGCTTAACGCCGTGCTTGAAACAGGCGAGCGAATCCACGCGACAATCCCCCCCGTGAACAAGCGCGTTGAAGTCACTATTAGAAAATTCAAGAAAAACCCGATTAGCCCAATGCAGTTGTTCCCAAGCATTTACTCAAGCAAGTCCCTCGCGTTCTTCTGGATGCTCCTCCAGTCCAGCTCATCTATGCTAGTGTGCGTAAACACGGGGAGCGGCAAGACGACAACGCTAAACGCATTGTTTTCATTCGTTCCATTAAACGAGCGCGTGGTGGTAGTCGAGGAAACCCCTGAATTGAACATTTTCCAGGAGCACTGCGTGAAAATAATCGCGAACAAAGAGCTTTCAATCACTTTAAGCAACCTAGTTGAAGACACGCTTAGAATGAGGCCCGACCGAGTCATAGTCGGGGAAGTGCGAAACGCCGAGGAAGCCCAAGCACTAGGCGAGTGCCTGCTTGCGGGCCAAGCGCGCGGGACTTACGCGACGATTCACGCGACTGACGGAGTGCAGGCATTAAACCGCTTGAAGCGCCTTGGGCTGACGGCGGAGGAATTAAGCGAGCTTGACTTAGTCATCGTCCAGCGCAGGGTCAATCAAGTGAAAAACGGCGTAAGCGTGGAAAAACGCGTTTGCTCCCAGGTTTACTCCCCTAAAGAGCAGAAAATGGTTTTCCAAAACGACGGCGGCGGGCTCAAGCCCACGCGCGACGCGATTAAAGTCCTGCAATCAATTGCGGAAAGCACTTTTCCGGGCCTTGATTTGGAGAAAGAATTGGAGAAGCGCTGCAATTTCCTGGAGAAGCACAAGACAAGCTCTTCCTACGCGGACTGCCTGCAGGCAATTTCTTCATATAGGTGAAAAAAAGCGTGGCGGGATTGCTTGAATTTTTTTGCTCGATTCAATTCCTGGATTTCACCCAGCTAATCCCGCCGAAGTTCTCCAAGCAAGCAGGCGAAAACTTGTTTCAAGCGCGGTTTGCCTGCGGCCCTAAAACCTTTCTCAACTCGTGCGCGAACGCAAGCGCGCTGCTCTCCGCGATTTGCGCCATTGCGTTACTTGCCTTGCTTCCATTCAACCCAATCAACTTCGCTCTCGTCATTCTCCTCCTGCCGATATTGCTGTTCGCCGCGTTTTTTTCAACCCCGTTTTTCGCCAAGAAATCCCGCGCGAAGAAAATCGAGTCAAGCCTCGCGCTGTTCCTAAAAGAATTGAGCATTCGGCTAAAGCACGAGCCGCTCGAATCGATTTTGGAAAAGTACTCTAGGAACAAAAACGAGTTGTCGCGCGAATTCAAGGACATTCTCCTCGATTCGCGCTCGATGGGAGTAAGCGGCGCGTTGCGCCACAGCCTCAAGCGCGTTGACTCCGTGTATTACAAGCGCGCGATGATGCTAACCGCGTTTTCGTACGAGAACGGAGTCGAGTCAATCGGGTTGAACAAATTAAGCGAGGAACTCCTCGTCGAGCAGAAGAACGCGTTGAAGAAATTCGCGTCTAAAATGACGTTTTTAAGCATAGTCTTCATCGCGACAAGCAGCCTCCTCCCCTCTCTTTTCTCCGCGTACGCGATTATCGGCTCGAGCTTTCTCGACGCGAAAATAAGCATCCAAACGATTTACTTCGTCTTCCTCCTCGGATTCCCGCTGGCAAACGTTGCAATACTCTATTACCTCGCGAATTCAATGCCAAAATTGTCGGTGAACTGAAAATGCTTGAGTTGATAAAATGCTGGAGTTGATACTGTGGCTGTGCGTGTTCTGGCCGTTTTTGTTCCACCGCTTCTACTCGGAGTTCGCGGAGCAAAAGAAAATCTCGGAGTTGGAGCAGGAACTCCCGTCCGCGCTGTTGCAAATCGCGTCTTACCCCCCGCAGACTCCCTTCGAGAAAATCCTCGAGGACCTCTCGGACGGGAACAGGCAGGTGAACAGGGAATTCAGCAAAATCTTGTCCGCAGTAAACGCCGGCGATTCTGTCGGAGTTGCATTGGAGAACTCGCGCGCGGTAACTAAATCAAAATTATTCGGCCGCTCCATTGAATTGCTTGCAAGCGCGTACGAAACCGGCGCGGACCTCTCCACTAGCTTTAAGGAAATCGCGGAGTACTCCCTCGAACTGTCTTCAATCGAGAAGGACCGCAAGTCAACCCTGGCGATTCAAAAATACACTCTCTTCGCCGCCGTATTCCTCGTCCCCGCGCTCATTGCGATAGTATTCGCCCTAGTCGCCAAACTCGATTCGAGTTCCTTATTGCTCTCGCAGTTTGGCTTCGGGGAGAACACGGAATTAAAGCAGGCCGTGTTCTTGGCCAGCCAGGGCTACCTCGTTATTTTCTGCCTTCTATTAAGCTACTTCACGTGCGTCATCGACGGCGACAAGAAGCGCCTCGGCCTGTACGCGATTACCTTCCTCCCAATTTGCGCAATCGTCTTCCTGTTTTTCTCAACGAAAATATGATATCGCAGCCTAGTCGGGATATATGATTTTAAACTCGGCGCGCGTCAATCTTCTTGCTAAAAAAGGTGTTGTGCTTGAAAGTCGAGATTAAGGAAATCCAGAAAGTCAACTTAACCAACCCCATCATAATCGAGGGGTTTCCGGGAGTCGGAATGATTGGGACAATCAGCTCGGCTTACCTGGCGGAAAAGCTCGGAATGACTCTAATCGGGTATTTCACCAGCCCCCAGTTCCCCCCCGTTGCGGCAATACACAATTTCAAGCCGATGACTCCAATGCGAATTTACGCATCCGAGAAGCACAACCTAATTATTTTATTCAGCGAGCTGGTCATCCCCGCGGACGCGGTTTATTCGCTGTCCAACGCCGTGATTGAATTCTCTAAAAAGCACGACGCGAAAATGATTTACTCCCTCGCGGGAATCGCCTCGCAGACTCCGGACGACAAGACTTACGGGATTCCATCCGATGATGCCATCGCCCAGCAGCTTAAGGACAAGAGCGTCGAGTTAATCAAGGAAGGCGCGACTCAAGGAGTTTCCGGCGTTCTCATCGCCGAGTGCGCGGTGCAGAAAATCCCGGCCGCGAACTTGATGGTGCAAACCGCGGCGCCACTCGACCCCAAAGCGTCCGCGAGGCTGTTAAACAAATTAAGCGAGATTATCGGCACGCAAATCGACACGAACGAGCTGGTCAACGACGCGGCGAAAATGGAGTCGAAAATCAAGGAGACAATGGAGAAAATGAAGTCCTTGCACAAGGACTACAAGGGAATGGAAGACAACCCTATGTACGCGTAATCTTTTCTGGAAGTAGTTTAAAGTGGCTAGGGTTAATTTGCGCAAAATAAGTTCCTCCTGGGTGAAGGCGAAGAACACCGCGCTTAAAATAAGCCGCTTCGGCGGGAGAGTATCGTTCAAGTCAAGTGCGCACCACCCGTTTATTGAAGTGCGCCACAACGACTTGGAGAAATTGCACTTGCTTAAGCTCCACATAGAACGCCAAGAGGCGGTGAAGAAAAAGCACTTGCTTGCCTTAAAATGCGAGGTTGACAAGAAAAAAAAGCTCCTCACCATCCCGCCCCACTCGCTGGTCAAGGCGAAAAAAATCGCGGCCGCAGAAAACGTGAGCCTGCTCGCGATGGCGTTATTGACCGGCGCAAAGCAAAAACGGGCTTAATCAAGGAATTGCGCGTTAGCGGCTTGGTGGCTAAAAATGATTAAAGAGAGGTTTGATTTATTCGGCGTAAACTGATTTTCGGAGGTAAACGTTTATTTTCTTCCTTGT
>JACRGG010000090.1 GCA_016217775.1 Microcaldota archaeon | reverse complement strand
TACTCAAGGCAATAGCAAGCTTATAGCATAATAAAAAAAACCGATACTTAGCCATCAATCTTGTAACGTACCAAAGCAGTAATCCAAGATAAAGCATACCCAGCGCGATTTGAATCCTATTATTCCACTCAACACCCTCGCTAAGTTTTTTGTTCAATTCTAGTTGTTGTACATTGACTATTGCCGATAAATCCTCAGTAAGACTAGCACGCATATTATGGTTAAAATTCGGTATCGAATTATGCCAAAAAACAGCTTTCTTTTTATACTCTTCATTTAATTTGTTAGCTTCTTCTTGCTCTTGTTTAGTCAAATCAGGATACACCATTAAAACCACCGCGTAAAAGGTAGTCGAATATCTTTTTAACCAATTGCCGCGTAACCGCTTTATGGCTGGCGAGGCGGTTGTTAAGATAGAGGGGGAGACTAGGCGGCTAGTCATCAACACCAAGGGACTGCCTTTCGGCTCCGACTTGGCGCTTTATCCGGAAATGATGAAGCTAGTCGTCGAAAAATTGAAGGAAAGCGAGGCCGACGAGATTGTCCTCTCCGAGTACTACGAGCGAATTTACAGCAAGGAGCAGACGGTTTGGCTAAAGGGAATCGCGGACTTGATTACGCGGCTTGAATCCGACGCTATTTGGTCGCCGTCTCACTTGGGGACCGACGCTAAGGGAACTAATTTGGCGCCGCGCCACGAGGCGATTCTAAAAATAATGAACGCGTTGTACGCCGACCCCCTCAAGGCGTACTTGACTTTAATCAGCGAGCTGAAGACTTGGACTGCGAAGGCAGCCGGCTTGACTGGCGCGGACGCGGATGACGTAAACACGTACTTGGGCACGCTGAATTTCATCAGGCAATTAATGGAGAAAACGGATTTAATCAGGAAAATGAAGGAGTACATCTCCCAGCTCGGCTCGCTTCCGGCGGACCGCGGGATTTACCACTCGTTGTTTGAAGTCGCGATTAAACCGAGTTTTATCGGCTCGAGAATATTTTTTACGGGAGTTGAAAACCTCGAGCTCGTCGACCAGTACGACGTGATTGGCACTAAAATATACATTTACAAGCACCCCGAGAAAGTCGAGTTCTTGTACTTCATCAACCCCCCGGAGTACACGCTCGCGCCAGACAAGTATTTTCTCTTGGAGAAAACAAAGGAAGTAGTATCCGGCCACCGCCCCGGCGAGATTAGCTTTATGGGAATGAGCCAAGCAAGGCAGTACTTCCACAAGATTTACATCGCAACGATTTCAGACCTCGCGCGGCAGTACAACATCAAATTGACCATCGAAGAGAAGGAAGACCTCGCCACTATCGTCTCGCGCTACACTATCGGCTACGGGATAATGGAAATACTCTTAAGCGACAGGCAACTCACCGACGTTTACATTGACGCGCCGCTGGGAATCAAGCCGGTTTACCTAGTGCACTCCAAGTACGGACAGTGCCAAACCAACATTATCTTCTCGTCCGAGGAAGCCCAGGCGATAACGTCGCGCTTTCGCGCGTTGTCGGGAAGGCCGTTTGACGAGGCGCACCCAATCCTGGACTTTGACTTGGAGGAATTGCAGACGAGAATCGCGGTAATCGGCAAGCCCCTCTCGTTGGACGGCATTGCATTCGCGTACCGCTTGCACAAGGACACTCCTTGGACGCTCTCGCAGTTTTTGGACAACAAGATGTTCAACAAGCGCGCCGCGGGAATGTTCAGCTTCTTCGTCGACGCCCAGGCGTCAATGCTCATAGTCGGCTCGAGAGGAAGCGGGAAAACCTCGTTTTTGCAGGCGATGATGCAGGAAATCCCGCAGAACTTAAGGATTTTAGTCCAGGAAGACACGGCCGAACTCCCGATTCCATCACTCAAGCGCCTTGGGTTTAACATCCAGAGGATGAAGACGCGCCCGCCGCTGGGAAAGCAAAGCGAGTCGGAAGTCAGCGCCGAGGACGCGCTGCGCACCGCATTAAGACTAGGGGATTCGGTGCTGATAGTCGGTGAAGTGCGCTCGGGGGAGGCTAAAGCATTGTACGAGGCGATGCGAGTCGGGGCCGTCGGCAACGTTGTTATGGGGACGATTCACGGAGAAAGCGCGTACTCTATTTGGGACCGCGTAGTCAACGACTTGGGCGTGCCCACGACGAGCTTCAAGGCGACGGATATGTGCATCGTGTCCGCGCCGATTCGATTCGGGGGGAGCATCAAGCGCGAGAGGAGAGTTATTGAAGTCACCGAGGTATTAAAGCACTGGAACGTTGACCCGGGCGCGGAGAAAGGGTTTTTGAACTGGCTGCAGTTCGACGCAAATTCGGACAGCCTCGAGTTTTTCGAGGACCAGTTGAACAAGAGCGAGTGGATAGAGAAGATAAAGCGAACTCGCGGAATGACTTACGAGGATATCTTCAACGAAATCAACGCGCGCGGAGAGACGAAGCAGTACCTAGTCGACGTGAAGAACAAGCTGGGCGTCCCGAAATTATTGGAGGCCGAGAACACGATTCGCGCGCACACGCGGTACTTGATTGAAGCCGAGAAGCAGCGCGAGGAAAACGGCGCGGTAATGCACGAGGAGCTATTGCAGAACTGGCGGGACTGGGTCGACTCTACGCTAGTCAAGGAAGTCCTCGCGCAAAAACGAGCGCTAAACCAGTAAAAATAATTCAAAACACAAAATCAATATGTCGTATATCGAAATGTCTTGAACACGTGCCATCAAAAAAGACAGATAATTGCGGACTATTAGAACAAATTAGTTCAAGAATTTCTTGTCTACTCTCCAATATTTTTTTTTCAAGAGTTACTAGTATAATTTGATGCTCGCTCCCAGAAGTTTGTATAGCGTAAAATATGGCGTCATCCACTATTTTTGAATCAGAAAAATCG
>JACRGG010000089.1 GCA_016217775.1 Microcaldota archaeon | reverse complement strand
TAACTTGGAACACCCGCTTCACAACAAGCCTAGCGCAAGCTCTCCTCAAAACAATAAACGCGTAAAAACCCGAGTGAAAACAAAAAAAACTAGTTTTAGGCTCAAAAACGCCTAAAAACCAGCAACTAATTAAAAAGTCCCCGGCTTACGGGGCAATTTTGTTAATCGCCGGATTGGCCATAAGCTACGTAACTTTTTTCAAGAAAAAGGAAATCAAGCAAAACTAGCCTTCTTTCCAGCGTTTCAATCTTTTTCTTACACTCCGGCGACCAAGTCGTCAGGATTGTCTTTTTTTTCGTTTTCACTCACGCTAAGCAAGACGAAAAGGAGTACTCCCACGAGGCTCAGCGCGATGTTCCCAAAAAACCACGTTATTATCGACGCAAACAATATTATTGCGCGCATTTCGTCCACAGCCTATTCCCAACCCCCGCTAAAAAATCACTGCCTCTATCATAACGCCCGCTGCGGCGCCCGGCAATCCCCCCCGCCAGTTTTTTCAGACGGCCCGATTTAACTCGGGATGGGTTTCCGACGCGCTTCCGGTCTGCGATTGCCGCACGTTAAGCGAAATGAACAAGACCGCAGCAAGCGCTGCGAGCATCACTTCGCCTGCGAACCATAACCCGATTGTTGAAAGGAATACTATTCCCCTAATTTCCGGCAATGACCTCCCCCACCAGCTTTCGTGGCTAACAGATAATCGCATTTGTTCTTTTTAAGACTTTCTCCCATATAAATAGTTAACTGTGACTAATTTCGGTCATCAGTTGGGTGGATATGGCCCTTTCTAGGGCTATGGGGGCGTTTTTGGCTGTTTTCAGGCTTGTTTTTGCGCAGTAATGTTTTTGCAAAAAAAAGTTTTTCTACTCTTCTTCCGGCTCTGCCTTGGTTTTCTTCCTGCTCGGCTTTAGCTTCAGCGCCTGGGTCTTCAACTCGCTTAAAACCAGCTTAACCGCCATATGCAAGTCCCAGCTTGACGAATCCGAGTCGCTATCAGAGGTGTTTGGAGTCTGCGCGACGAGCAATTGCTGGTTTACCGTCATTTTCCCGCGCACTTGATACCGCCGCTTGCTCCCCTGTTGAACGCTTTTCACTTGGAGGCTGATGGAATTAACGTCGAGGCTCTTGCCGAGTTTTTCCGCAAGAACGGCCGCCTCGCCGATAATCGATTCTTTCAAGGCCTTCTCGTCCTTCTCCAAGCCTCCAACCGTTATTGCGGGAGCTACTTGGACTACGCACGCGTTAAAGCAGTTTCTCGCGCTTAGAACGCCGACGGGCTTGTTTTCCTTCACGACGACCATCGACGCCTTGTTCTGCCCAATCATTTTCCTAACCGCGTCCGATAGCCTTGTTCCGGCGGCAATCGTCGCAACGTCGGTTGACATAATCTTTTCGACAGTAATCTTGTCCATCATCCCTTGCTTGTCCGGGTACATATTGTCGCGGAATTGCTTGTGCAAACTCGGCATCACCTTGGTGACTACGTCAAACGAAGTGACTAAACCCTGCAAGAACCCCTCGTCGTCGACAACCGCGAGCTTGTGCACGCCTCCCTTGCGCATTTCGTTAACGCACTGGGTTACGCTCGCGCTTTGATTAACCAACCTGCACGGAATCGTCGCCGCGTCCCCCACTAGCTTGCCTTTAACCGCGCTCGCGCCTGCAACAAAATTAAGCGTTCCCGCGCGAGAGTAGACGCCGACCGCCTTGCCTTTTTCAACAACCGGAATTACCTTGAACGCGTTGTCCAAAAACGCGGCGACAACCTGCTCGGCGGACGAGTTTTTAGCCAAAACAGCGGGCTTCGCGGCGTACTTTCCCACCTTCGCGGATTCGGGCGCGCCCTTGAAATCGCGCAATATCCTGTCGTCCACAATCCCGTAGTACGACCCGTTCCTAGTCACGACGAGGCTCCCGTTTTGGTTCTTGGTAATCAAACTAATCGCTTTCGCAACGCTCTCGCCGGCATCAATTAACGCCACTGCATCCATAAACTCGTTTGCCATCAAAAACCACCGCTTGAAAAAATCATTGGCTAAAAGCGCAATCGCCCATTAGCACTATTCATTACTTGAAAACATTTTATTAAGGCACAACCCTAAGCTGGCTTTGCGTAAAAATAATTGTTTTTTGCCGGCTCGCTGGGCCGAATAGCCGTTTTTTACGCAAACCTTGTTGGATGAAAAGAATCCCGTTTGTTAAAAAGTTTATGAAGTTAGTAATATTAGTAAATATGCCTAAATATCTTTCTTGTTGGCATATGTTAGGTACGTTTTATAAACATTACTAACTATTTATCTAATATGCGCTATAATCCGTTTAATCCGCAATTCTCTCCGCGTTCAGACTACTTTATTGGAAGAATAGGCGAATTGCATCAGTTTGAACAATACTTGCTTCAAACTATTCACGGTTCTCCTATGAATATGAGCATTACTGGAAATAGGGGTATGGGAAAAACTTCTCTCTTAGCGAAAATGGAAGAAATTGCCAAAAATAAAAAATGCCTTGTTTTTAGAATGTCTAATTATGAAAGCTTGGTTAAAGACATTAGCGAGCTGACCAACTATTTGATTCTTGGCTTGAAGAATGAATTTTACGCAGACTCGAGCGTTCAAAAGAGAATTATGCAGCTGGGCGAATGGGCGACAACCCTCAAGCCGGTGGTGTCATACGGGGAAGCTTCCCTTTCTTTCGAAGAAAAAAAACTTGCCGCACAAACAATACTTCGAAACAATTTTTTGGCTTTTTGGAAAAAAGTTCAAGCCGAATATCCCGCCATCGTAATCTTAATCGATGAAGCAGAATCATTAGAGCGAATTGAAGGCGCGTTAAGTTTTCTGCGCGAAGTATTCCAGCGGCTCTCTCACGAATCAAAATATGCGCTGGTTTTATCCGGAAAATTAAGCTTTCCAAAGAGAATGTCCGAGTCTTTTTCCCCCTTAAGCCGGTTTTTTCCAGCTTCGTCTCTTGCCGCGTTTTCCCAAGAGGAAACGTTCAGCTATATAGAAAAGGCCTTAAAATCAGTAAATGTTTCCGCCGACAATGCAGTAAAGAAAAAAATCTTTGAAAAAAGCGAAGGGCATCCTTATGTTTTAGTAAAAATATGCAATATTATCTTTAACGAACTTGCAGATGCTGAAGATACTCTTACGCTAAAACACTTTGAAAAATCCCGCATAAGGGTGATGGTTGATTTAGAGAAAGATTTCTTCAATCCGATGTTTCACCCAGTTTCGCCTAAAGCCAAACGCATAGCGTTGCAGCTTCTTAAGATAGGAAAAAGGAAATTTACTTTTACCCAAGCTGTTAAAACAACAAATATGAAAGGGCGGGATGTAGCCCCGTATATTCACGAACTAGTCCGAAAAGGCTGCCTTAACAAACTAGAACGGGCTACCTATGAATTTTTTCATAATTTGTTTATTGATTTTCTCAAAAAACGGGCTGCAGAAGTTTGATGTCTTATCGTGAAAGGCCAAAATATTTGGGACAAGCTAATTGCCTTTAGCGACTAGCAGACGGCCTCTTGTTTTAAATTATTTTCAGCCACCGCAGCAAGTTGGCGACTATCATCAAGGCGAAAACCTCGCCTAACGCTAGTGAAACCCTTCCGGCGAGCTTCTCGCGCTTAGCCCCAAGATATTCGCGCAGCTCGAAGTAAACCAGTTGCTGGCCGTCGGTAATGAGTATTGGAAGCATATTAGTCAGCGCGAGAGCCAAGTTCAAGAACGCGGTTAGCTGGAAGATGTTCTGCAGCAGCTCCACAATGGCGTACAGCCAGTTGAAACCCGCCAGCGGCACGGTCTTAACCTCAATTACCGGCACTGCGGCAAGGCTTACTCCCATTAACGCGTTTTTTCCAAGCACGATGCTAGCCGAAGTGCCGTTTTCAAACGTTATGGCAACAGAATCGCCTTCCTTCTTTCCCGCCAAAGCGTTCTTCACGTCCTTTAGCGAGTACGCGCTAACGCCGTTAATCAAGGAAACGTTTGCTCCGACAGGAATTTTCCCGTCGCTTGGCCCGCCTTTGGCAACAGAGAGTATTACAATCTTGCTAAACGGCGTGAAGTCCGTTTTATCCCCCGCTTTCAAAAACCCGGAGCCCAAGCTTGTTTTCTCGTAAAACTCTCCGGCGCTGCGGACTCGTTCGCCGTTGACTTCGTAAATTATTGACCCCGCGCCGACAAACCCGGCTGCCGCGCTTCCAGCCATAACCGTTGTTGCCTGCGCGTGGGAAGACAGCGCGCTTAATCCGATGCTAGCCGCGAACATTAACACCGCGAATACGATGAAGAAAATAAAGTTCGACGTGCTCCCCGCGGCGATTATGCGCCTCTTCTTGTGCAACTCGAGTTTTTTGAGCTGCTCCTCGTCCGGCTCGACGAAAGCCCCTATTGGAAGAAAACCAAGCAGTAGTATTCCGGAGCTCTCCACCCTAATTTTAGCAATGTAAGAGAGGACTCCGTGCGCGACTTCGTGCACTACCATAATGATTCCAAGCGCGATAATCCCCTCTAATAACGGAATGCCGGGAGTGATTCCGGGAATGATTGGCGCAACCGCGCTTGACGCGCTTTGGGCAGTGAAAATCCCGGCGGTTGCCTTGATTATGCTCGCCGCGCCCAATCCGAGAAAGCCGAACAACAGCGCGGCAATCAATTCCACTTCGCTTACTTGAGCCATTGAACTGCCCCTGCCCGTAAGCGCGAGGAACGCGACGAACAACGCGATTACAATCGAGTGCCAGAAGAACTTCCATTTTTCCTTCTTCCAAAACAAGTAGAACGAGTACGC
>JACRGG010000088.1 GCA_016217775.1 Microcaldota archaeon | reverse complement strand
TCTCGTCAGCAGACATAAGTTTCGACCCCCGAAACCCACCTTCCCACACTAAAACAAGAACTCAAAACACAAAGAAAAACCTATTCATGCAACAAAGTAGAAATCATTACAATCTGGCTAGATGTGCTCGATATTATTGACCACAAGAAATACGATAAAATCTTCGGCTATCGAAAGAAGTGAGAAAAGGTGAAGATAGTGCTTTATTCTGACGATTCAATATCTTCTAAAGCAGCAAAAAAATTCTTACTCAAACACGAGCTGGAATTTGAGGACGTGAATACCAAGGCACCAGAAGGCGCTTGCCGCCTTCGCAAGAGAACTCAACAAAATCAAATACCCGCTTTTGAAATCAAGAAATCGCACGGTATTCACGTGGTTGCAGGTTTCGACAACTTCGCAATAGGCGTGCTGATGAAAGAACTAGGCTTGAAAGAACCCATAAACCAGAAGACTCTAGCATAATGCTAGTCGTGCTCCCCCTGCATTTTGCTTGCGAAATTCGGCGCAGTGGCGAAAAACCAGTTGCGCCTGCACTACTTGTTTTTTACTACAAGCGTAGCGGACTTCAACCGTCTTTTGCCTAACCTATTGTTTGCACAAACGGACTGCGGAGAGAGTCAGGCGTTTGCCCTACCGAAGTGCGCAATAGCGGTCTTTTACAAGAGGATACATTTATAAATTAGTGGTCTTATATATAATGCGATGAAAAAGATCGAAGCGTTCAAGTACCTCATAAAGGAGTTTCACGAAAACGAGCTTCCGGCAATAACCGAGAGGGAACTGAAGCTTCCGCAGACCAGCAAGATAGTCAGTTTGGTCGGCTCCCGCAGGTCAGGCAAGACATTCTATTTCTACCAGCTGGCAAAGGAGCTTATTGCCGGGGGAGTGGCGAAGGACAGGATACTCTACGTGGATTTCAGCGATGACAGGCTCTTTGAGCTTAAACTCAGCGAGCTTAACGCTCTCCTTGAAGCGTACTACGAGCTCTACCCTTCTAACAAAACAGCGCAGAAGTACTTTTTTTTCGACGAGATTCAAGACGTTGACGGATGGGAGGCGTTTGTGAGAAGGGTTGCGGAAAAAGAGAAGGCGCAAGTCTACGTGACTGGTTCAAGCTCGAAGCTGCTGAGCAAGGAAATAGCCACGAGCCTTAGGGGAAGGACGCTCGCATTTCAGCTCTTTCCGCTAAGCTTCCGCGAGTTTCTAAGCTTCAAAGGAATCAAGCTAGAAAAGGGCTTCGCGTATTCGAATGCAAGGTTCGAGGTAAAAAAACTACTGGGCGAGTACTTGGACTACGGGGGCTTTCCGGAAGTGGCGCTCGCCGAAGCGCTCAAGCACGATATACTCTCAAATTATTACGAGGTTATGCTGTACCGGGATATTGTCGAAAGGTTTTCAGTCCGGAACACCCGCCTCTTGAAAAGGCTCGGCAAGTTCCTGTTAACCAACGTTTCTTCCCAATTCAGCATAAACTCGTACTACAACGCGGTGAAGAGCGAAGCAAAGGTCAGCAAAGACACTGTGCTCGAGTACCTCTCTTACCTTGAAGACGCAAACGTCGTTTACCTGACGCAGATTTTCAGCTATTCGCTTAAGACGCAGCAAGCGAATCCAAGCAAGGCCTATTGCGTTGACAACGGCTTGAGAAATGCGGTTGCCCTCAGATTCTCCAAGGATGACGGAAGGCTTGCCGAGAACCTTGTGTTCCTTGAGTTGAAGCGGCGCGGTCACGAGGTCTATTACTGGAGGGGAAAGAAAGAGGTTGATTTCGTGCTCAGGCAAAAGGATGGAAAGCTTAGCGCCATAAACGTGAGCTATACTGATGAGATTGATGCGCGCGAGGCACAAGGCCTGCACGAATTCAAAGAGAAGTTCGGCGCTAGAAAACTCACGATTCTGACGAAAGATTTGGATAAGAAAGGCGGCGGGATAACATATCTCCCGCTTTGGCGATGGCTGCTCGAGAAACAACGCTAACCCCGCGTCAGGCCCAAGCATCAACCCCTAGTTGCTCCCCCCTGCACCTAGAACAAAGCACTAGTGATTAACAATCCAGTTAGTCGTCTTGCTGACGGCGCGAATTGCCTAGTGCTAAAGTTTTGCCGGTTTTATGGCTTCAGCCAGCCAATCCAATGCGCCAGGCGTATTCTGCCAAAAGTCCAGCGAGCTGGCGGCGTAGCTTACGGCCTCGTCGGTTTCGCCCAGCGTAATGTACTGCGGCAAATGCGAGGGAATGCGCTTGACGCCAAGCAAGTAATCAGGGACGTGGCGGTTTGATTCCAGCGCGTCCTTCAAGTATTTGGGCGCCTTCCCGTTTTTGGCGCGAAACGCCCATAAAGCGCGCGAATAACCCCAGTCCGCGCTCGATTCATCGCCATACTTTTGAAATAATTCCCCTAATTCACCATCGCGGCCTAATGCAAATAAGCAGTTGGCGAGCAGGTAGCGCACGCCCTGATTGTCGTTCGGATTCAAGCGAAGCATATCAGCGTAATGCATACGCGCTTGATCGTAAAGGCCGAGTGTTTCTAGGACTTGCGCGAGCCCCAAGCGTGCGCGCATGTAAGGCCGCGTTTCCACAAGGCCCCAGAAGTGCCCGACGCCATTGATGAAAGCGTCTTTGCCTATAGCCCGCTCTCCGGCTTCAACGCTATGCTGGAACAATATTTTCGCTTCTTCCAAGCCGCCGGCTTTCAGGGCTTCCTCGGCTAAAAGAACGTGGGCGTCGGCGCAGTCTGCTGAAATTTTTAAGGCCTCGAAAGCCAGCTTCACTCGTTTTTTTCCGGTGGACTCCCACGCGCCGTACATTAATTCCTGAGCTTCATCCAGCGGAGTCCGCTTGAATTGGGGGAATTCGTCGGAGTTCATTATTTTTTCTAGGTATGCGTTGGCTTCTTTTTCTGAAGCAAAGTTTTTGCCCGCAAGAATCTTTCCTACATCATTCAATCTCTTTTCTAAGAACATTCTGGTTGAAAAAAGGTCTTTTTCGCCGAAGTCTTTCCGCACCGGTTTTTTCCCGCCGCCCATATCACGCCGCCCTCGATTTTTCTTAACTACGGTGTTTCAAATTTATTGATTTTCTCATCGCATTCAGCTATAATCCCTTGAACTCGTCTTGAATGACCGAGCTTGTTTTTTCTTAGCGGCCGCTGATTTTTTCGTGGACTAGCAATGCGGCGCGGGCGTCAATAGCGGCGTCGTGCGCTTGCCCGAACCACGGTATTTGAAGCATTTGCATCGCTCGCTCAAGCTTGAGCCGGTCTGCGTTCACAAGCGTTTTCGCCGCTGCCTGCATTATGCAGCTTCCCCACTTGTGTCTTGGTATCGACCAAGGCTTTTGGCTGAGGAAACCCTCGTCGAAAAAGCGGTTGTAAGCCCTAAATTCAACTGGTTCTCCGGACGACCCGCCTTCAATAGAATCGATTTTGCTCCAGAATTCTTCAGCTACTGCCTTCGCGGGCTCGGCGTTTTGGATTGCGCCAACTTGAATCCGGTTGACCGCAAGCGCTGCGCCGGCTCGCCCGTTTGCCAAGAATTTTTTTCCGGGATTGCAGAGTTTAGACCAAGTCTTGACTTCCGTTTTTTCCCGCCATGCTATGCCCAATTGCAGTACTGCGTCTTGCCTTGGCGGCCGAGCCGCGTGCCCCAATCCGGTTGTTTCAACGTCAATGGCGACAGTAGTCATACGAATCAATAACAGGCAGCCGGCATTTAATTACGTTAGCTTGGCTTTCCAAAAAACGGTTTTCGCGTTTTATTCCCACAGCAAGACAGTTTCGCCTCCCGCTTGGCCTTTGGAAGGATTGATTTGAATCACTAGGGGGAAGCCATTAGTGCTTTTGCCTATTGCAATGCATTGGCCCAGCCCCAGGTTTTTGGCTATAAACAGGGTTTGAGGGTCTATGACTTGCGCTTGCGACACGAAGGCTAAGTCGTTTTCTGACGAGAAGTTGAAGCAGAATAGGTTGTCGCATTGGCGGAATACCATGCTAGGCAAAGTAGTTGGCTCGTTTGTGATGATTATGGAGTAGATTCCCAAGTGGCGCATACGGGTTATGACGTCGTCCCAGAATTCCTTTTCGAAATAATTCTGCGCCTCTTCGGCGAAAAGAAAGATTTTGCCTTCTCCGCGCATGCCCGCTTCAATGAGTTGCCGCAGGACGTAGACTATTGACAGTTGCTTGATTTTTTCGCCCTGCTGGAACAAGTTGAGCACCAGCGCGCTTCCTGCTCGCGCGCTAGCCAGGCTTTGCCCGAAATTGAATTCTCCGAAGACGCCAAGGCTATCCGCGTAGTCAATGCGGCCGAGTGCGGCGCCTATTGTACCGGGCGGGCTCCCGGATTCAGTTATCCAAGAGCGCAGGTGGAAAAGATTCTTGCGCTCAGGGCGTTCAGCCCAATACCGGCTGAATAGGCGGAACGAATTGTGGTTCTCCTCTATTTGGCACATTCTGCAGAATGTCTCGAAAGGAATCCCGTCAAGGGGGATGAAAAAATTTTTTCCTGGAATGAATTCAACGATTCTGGCGCCGAAGCCGCTTTGCTTGGATTGCTTTAGGCGGGCGTACTCGCCGTTGACGTCAAGGACTATGGCGGGCGCGCCGTTTTGAATAAGGTGCTCGAGAATGTTTTTGGCCAAGTGGGACTTTCCGCTTCCTTTCCTGCCGGTAATCAGGGTTACTGCCTGAAAGCTGGCTAAGTCTATTTCTATTGGCGCGCTGGAGCCGTGAAGCGTGCCTATGCTCGCGGGTTTTCTCGGGTTGGACAAGAGGATTTGAGCGAGCTGCTGCCCGCTTATTTTCTCGATTATATTGCCGGCGGCGGGCGACTTGAGGGTTCCCGCGGAAAAGCCTTGTTTTGAGAGCGTGCCCCTAATCTTGCATTTGGCAAGCCAAGTTTCATTGAAGGCGTGCTTGTTGCGGCCGAGGAATTCAGCGAACGACGAGTCCGCGCCATTGAGTTTTTGTATGAATTCTGAAAAAGCTTTTTTGAGCCCGCCGTAACGCACGTCGTAAACCTGTGCTATTATCTCCGACGCGCTGTCGCTTATCTTAAAGCAGTCTCCCGCCTTGATTTCAGAGGGCTGCTGGAAAGCTAGGGATACGTCATCTCCTTTCTTGGACACTAACTGGAATTTCGCATATGGCATATTAGTGAAAGGGGCGGGGAACGTTTAAAAACATTGGCAAACTGGTTTTCCGCCTGGCTTTCCCGCATTGAGTTCAAAAACGATTTTCCGCGCTCTCGCCCTATTGGATTTCATAAGAAGAGAATAAACCAACAAGTTTGACGAAGTGGAAAATAATTTCGCGGCTATACATTGAACAAAGCGGGTTTTGCGGATAGCATTGCCTTAAATTGGAAAGCGCGTAAAATAGTTTTGGTGCAAGCAAGTGCTGGAAGCAAGTGCGATACTGGAAGTTCTAAAAAAACACAAGCGCGAGCTTAAGAAGGAATTCCGCGTGAAGCAAATTGGCTTGTTCGGCTCGTACGCGCGCGGCGAGGAAAGGAAGGAAAGCGATGTTGACATACTCGTTGATTTCTCTGAAGCGCCAAACTTGTTCGACTTCGTGGAATTAAGAAACAAGCTAACTGCATTGATTGGAAAAAAAGTGGATTTAGTGCCTAAAAACGCCTTAAAGCCAGGAATCGGGCGCAATATCCTAAGGGAAGCCGTGTTCGTATGGCCCGCGAACGAACAGCCGCCGACTATATTCAAGACATTCGCGAAGAATAACAAACATCGGCAAATTCTCTGAAGGAATAGCCTTTCATGAATTCAAAGCGGATACTATGCGGCTTTACGCTTGCATACGCTCGCTTGAAGCAATAGGCGAAGCGGCGAAAAACAATTCCGAAGAATTCAAGAAAAAGCACCCTAAAGTTCCGTGGAGAAAAATGACGGGAATGCGCGACATCCTAATCCACGCGTATTTCGGCACCGGCCCGAAAATAATATGGAAGACAATAACCGAAAGCATTCCCGAGTTAGAGGAAGCAATTGAAAAAATATAGGAAACCCAAGAACATAACGGCACAGAACGCAGACTCTAGCTTCATCCTTGACGTGCTTCCCCTGCACTCATTTTTTCTTTGAGTTCCTCCAATTAGTCCATACGGCGGGCGATGATAACGCGATTGCAACCGCTAGAGTCAAGAGGACGATGCTTACTGCATCTAGATTTGGCACTTTGGAGAAAGCGTAAACTAATGCAAACCCGGCTAGGTTTCCCATAAATAATCCTAGCCAAATTTTCGGCCTTGAAACGCCGCACAATATTCCCAGCGCGCTCATATGCCACTGCGAGCTCACTAAGTTACCTGCGGACAGCCACGCAACGCCGTTCTTGCGTATTGACGGTGAGAAAAGTATTTGCGCGGGCTTTAAGCGGGCGCGAATCCAAGCCGCCTTCGAGTGGTTCAAGCCGTACTCGACTAGAGAGTGCACTGCAATTATGCTAATCGCTGAAGACAAGACAAAAATCAAGATTACTCCAATCAAGCCAAAAACCGGCTGGGCTAACTGAATTCCAACTAGCGTTGCAAGCAAGCCCGCGCGCCCAAACGGCAAGGCGAATAGGACGCCGGAGAGTAAGCCGATTAAAACCGGCGAACTATTCGCGGTTACGCCAAGCAACTGCGGCCAGTAATCAGGGTACAAAAAGCAAACTTGCGCGCCTTGGCAAAGCCACGCGCTCACCGAATGCCGGAATAAAAGCCAAACGCCTGCCAAAGCCAAGAGCGCAACAGCGACTTTATTTTTGCGGACGAGACCCAGAATTTCCATAAGAATGAATTTGCGGCTAAAGCAATATTAACATTCGCTATTTTGCGTGGCACAGCTCGAACACCACTTGGTGCGCCTTAAGCAGGTCTTTCTCCTCGACGAAGAAAAGCATTTCCGGCACGCAGCTGGTCACTTCGTACACGTTCACGTTGTTTCGAAATAGCTCTCCGCAAATAACGTAGACTATCCCGGGGGTTTTCACCGCGAGGGGGTGCAGGTGCAGGTTTATTTCCGCCAAGTTTTTCTGCACGCCTATCACCAAGTTTTTTGGAATCAAGTCGAGGATTTTCTGCAAGTTGCGCGAATCGACGAGAAGCTTAATCGACTCCTCGCCTTGGATGACGTGCAGGGTCTCTCCCTTCTCGTACTTCACGCAGTTGAACAGCTTGGGAAGCACTTGCTGGGCGGCTGCGGGAACCGGCATCCTGTTTTACGACGGGATTTGGAAAGTAATTGTTTTTATGGTAGTCTCGCCTTTGCTCGGGTTCATTGCCGCGTTCGCCCTCGCGCTGGTCGTAATGCGGGTTTTCTTGCATAAAAGCCCGCAGAAAATCAACGTTTGGTTTAGGAAACTCCAGTTGTTCTCCGCGTTTTTCTACTCGGTGATGCACGGGACTAACGACGCGCAGAAAACAATGGGAATCATAACCATCCTCTTGGTGGCAGGCGGGTTCTTAACCGAATTTAGCGTGCCCCTGTGGGTGATTCTGGCTGCTCACGCCGCGATTTCACTCGGCACGTTTTTCGGCGGGTGGAGGATAATGAAGACGATGGCGCAAAAGATTACCCGCTTAAAGCCGTATCAAAGGCTTCTCGGCTGAAACCGCGGGGGGAATCATCTTGGCGCTAACCGCGCACGCGGGAATCCCCGTGAGCACTACTCACGCGATTTCAGGCTCGATAATGGGAGTGGGGGCTACGCACAACGCGAGGCAAGTCCGCTGGGGAGTCGCGCGCACGATTGTAACCGCGTGGGTCGTGACGATTCCCGTAAGCGCGTTAGTCGCCGCGGCAGCGTATGCAGTACTGCGCTTGGCAATCTAAGCGGCAAAAAATATTTTTTACTTGGAAAAAAAAGCTTTCAATGGGCCTAACGCGATTTTAGACCACTCCTCGACTGCCGCGTCTTTGCTGGAAAGGATTTCCTCGAGTTCGGTAATTGATTTTAGTTCGCCGGCAGAGATTTCGCTAGAGCTTGGTTTTACTTGGCCCGAATCGGTTTCAATTAAGTAGAGCACGCCGAAATGCACTTTGCCGACTTGCGTCAAGTCATCGTTAAGGTAGCCGAGCACGCGCGTGCCGATAATTGAAGGCAATGTGATTTCCTCGCTGATTTCACGCAAGAGGCTCTCCGAAATCGGGTTGGGGGAGTTTTCCTCGGTCTTGTCAACGTGCCCGCCGACTCCCCACGACCACTTTCCGGCCAAGCGCGATTCGTTATAGTGCGCGCCGCTTTGCGCGCGCTTGTACGCGAAAACTTTTTTCAACCGCGGGTTGACTATCAGCGCGTAGCCAATCGGCTGCTTGAAAGAAACGTCTTTTTCGGCAAGCCCGCGCTTTAAGTACGAAAAGTTTTTCAAAATGCGGCCCTCAAAATCAGCTGCGTTTTCTTGCGCGAGAAACCCCTGGAAGTAACCGCTTGAAAAAAGGGTTTTCGCCGGCACGACCATTATGAGCTGCTCGAACTTGTCCATTGGAGTAAAAAAAGAACGCGAAAGCTTAAAACCAAGTTGATTGTTCGAATAGGGAATTAACGCGGGCTTAGTTTGGCATCGTGAAAGTTGAAATCGCGGTTTCGGCGTAGTGCGTGTAGTTCGTGCTGATTATCTTGTAGTAATACGTTTTGCCCGCTTCCGCGCCGGTGCCAATCGAGTGGTAAGTCGAGTAAACGGAGTTTGCGGCGCCCGTCGGGCCGGCAGTTGATGAAGGCGTTGATGCCAGAGTAGGAACGGTGGTTGCAGTTGGCGCCGGAGTTATTGTCGGGCTTGCAGCGAAATTCGGGCCGGGGGCGGTTTGATTGCCCAAGCCCCGTATTTTTTTCAACACGGCCTTAAGCACGCCATCGCAGTTGGAAAGAAGTTGTTCCGAAGTAAAATAATTAGCGTCAGTCAGGTTGCCGGAATCGCCTTTAGCGATACCGCAGTCCATCCTCAATGCGGAGAGGGACAGCCTGGCTTTTTCAAGCTCTTGCTTAAGCTGCGGCGGAGTGCCTTCAGCCAACTCAAAGCCGGTTATTTTCACCATCAAATTACATTCATCAGGCAGGCTCGAGGGCCTGACTTCGGAGTTAACCGAGAAGAGCGCTCCAGTTGAAACTTCCTGCTTTGTAGTGCTCACGTTAGCCGGGCCGCACGAAACGCCCGTCTGGTTTTGAAAACAATTCAAGTCGCTCTTGCAGTCGAACAACGGCTCGGGAGCGTCCGCAATGCATCCCGCTATGAACAATAGCGCGAAAACAAAAACGCCTGGCAAAAACAGCTTGACCACTAAATTATCATCCAAGTAGTGCTAATTAAAAGCGGGAATATAAACAAGGCGGATTGGCGGCTTTTAGAGAGTGGCTGAAAAAAACTAGTTGGATTCCTTGTCGGCCATAAACTTTTCGGCCTGCTTGTACGCGTCAATAGTCCCGACGTCCATCCAATAAGATTGCTTTGCCTTCCAGCCGAACAATTTGTTTTCCTTGGCCAAGCGCGGGAACACGTCGAACTCCATTTTTGTTTTCTTAAACGGAATGCAATCGAACATTTTCGGGTCAAGACAATAACAGCCCACGCTGGAATAGTCGGAGAATTCTTTTCCCGCCGCCGGCTTTTCAATAAAGTCAACTACCTTATCCCCGTCTAGCTTAACGGAACTAAGCCTCTGCAAGTCCTGCTTTGGGACTTTAATCAGCGAGAGGGTGGCGAGCGAATTGTTTTTCTCATGGAAGGAAACCAAGCCGTTGACGTCCAAGTCAGTCAGGTTGTCCCCGTACGCGACTACAACCGGCTCGCCGACTTCCTTCTCGAACAAAATCGTTTTCAAGTCCCCCGCGGTTTCCCACGAGAGGGTGTTTATGGCGTGAACCGGGACTTTGCGCGGAGTGTGATGCAGGTAATTCTCGATGACCTCGCGCCGGTGCGAGACGCCCACGTAAATCTCGTTGATTTGCCTGCATAAAAGCAGGTTGTCGATAACGTAGTCAAGCAATGGCTTGCCCGCGACTGGAAACAAGGGCTTTGGAACCGCGTAAGTAAGCGGGCGCATCCTAGTGCCCGCCCCCCCGGCTAAAATAATTGCTTTCACGCTTTTTCAACTCGTTTAGCTATTGGCTAAAAAATTTAGTTTACTACCTGCGCGCGTTTTTCTTGCGCCTGGGCGATTTTTTCGCCTTGTTGAACTTGATTCTGCGCTTAAGCCGCGCCAGGATTACCCTGCGCCTTCTCTCCTTAGACTTATTCATTGCAAAACACCCGCCGAATTTAATTAATGGACAATGGATTATTTTGGCTATAAAGGGATAAAAACGAGTAGTTTTGGAGGCAAAATGCCTTGAAAGAAAAAGCTTGCTGGAAAAAAACAATTAGAATTTGCCGTAAAAAAAAACAATTAAAAAAAGGGGAAAAGCTTGCTGGAAAAAAAAATAATTAGAATTTGCTGGAAAAAAAAATAATTAAAAAAGAGGGCGGGAGAAAAACGTTTTTCCTCCCTTAAATCAAGAAAAGTTCTTGTCAGAAAAAACATTATCGTCTCTTCTTGCCTTTCTTCTTAGCTTTGGATTTCTTTTTCTTAGCCGCCAATCTTTTCACCTCGCCGAGTTTCTTACGCAACGGACATATAAAACGGTTTGTATTGAAAAAAAACTTTTTGAAAAAAATTAGCCGAACTTGAAAAATATTTTTCTAAAATGTTTTCTGGAAAAAAAAGCCTAGAACTCGTTGAGTTCCTTTTGTTTTTTCTGCAAGCCGATTATTTTCGCGCGGGGATTCGATATTTCATAATCAAGCTTGCGCCACTCAAGCCCCTGCTTCTCGAGCATCTTAAGCGCGTTCCCGGTAATGTGCGGCGAGCACAGTATGCCGCGCGTTTGGCGGTCTTTGCGGCGCGAGAGTTCCTCAACATAACGCGCCAGCTGCGTGACCGCGTCCAAGCCAGCCTCGCGGCGCTTCACCTCGATTACGACGAGGCGGTTTCTAAAATCCTGGGCGAGAATGTCTATCGTCCCCTTGCGCACATCCGACTCTTTTTGCAGCGGC
>JACRGG010000086.1 GCA_016217775.1 Microcaldota archaeon | reverse complement strand
CCGGGCTTGCTTGATAAAATAAGAAAAAACGTCACTAAAGGATATTCGCCCCTTTACCCCGGTGCGGGAACAAAAGGAAAACACGACAGCAAATGGAATTTAATCCTAAACTTTGGGGTTTCAAAGGAATTGGTGTTAGCGTGATAAGCAGGGATGATTTGACTAAAATTGCGAAGCAAAAAGGCTTTCCCCTTCACGTAATTGAAAAGGATTACGCGCTGACTTGGGCGCTTAAGGCAATTTACTCAAACCCGAAATTATTTGCCTGCCTTGCGTTCAAGGGGGGAACGTGCTTAAGCAAGATCTATGCGGAAAAATACCGCTTGTCGGAAGACCTGGATTTCACCGCTTTCGGGAAGCAGCGGCTGTCGAATGGCGAGCTAAGGCAAGAGCTGGAGAAGGCATTTAATTCCGCTAACCAAAGGGGCGCGCCAAACCTGGAGATAATAGTTAAGGACATCCACGAAAACCCCGGGCTTATTCAAATGCCAGTTAAGTACGTTGGCCCGCTCAATTACCCCGGCAGGCTGAAAGTAGAGGTTTCACTGCAGGAAAAAATGCTGTTTGCCTGCGAGCAGTTGGATTCGAGGGAAAAAACTTACGCGGACATTGAAATTTTTAAAGCGAATTGCTACGCGCTGGATGAAATACTGTTAGAGAAGCTGCGTGCGATAATGCAGCGGGGAAAAACAAGGGATTACTACGACTTGTGGCAATTAGTGACTAGAAAAGAGCTGCTGGCAGGCAAGCTTGACGCGGGCTACCTGGAAAAAAGAAGAGCTGATTTAGTTGAGAAATGCGGGGCGAACGGCATTGAATACCGGCCGCAAACAATGTTCGGAGAAGAGAACCTAAGCGATGCGCAAAAAGAGTGGCAGAATAGCTTGGGGCGGGTTGTAAAAAACTTGCCTGATTTTAAGACGGTAATTGATGGCTTGAAGAAAATATTCCGCCAAGAAGCCGACTTGGCTTAATCCAATAAAGGCCCGGATGTGAAAAAACGCCGTGGCTTAATGCGTTTGCCTTGCTTTTCTTCCCGCGGCGCGGGGGCTCGAATCGTTTATAATAGTGTTCGTCGTAGGATTGTATTATGCGGGAGGCGGCGTTGGGATGAAGGAATTTTGGGAGGAAATGGACGAGCTTGCATCCGTTAATTCCGAAGTGCGTTACCTCACCGTCGAATTGATGAAAATCGCGGCCGGAGAGAAGAAGAGCTTTTCGCAAGTCAACAGGGAATTCCTGCAAAACGCCGTCGAATTAAAAAAGAGCCTCTTGTCCGCCGGAAAGAAAAAAAAGCAGCCCTAATCAATCGAATGCCTGCACTCCCCCTGTTTTGCCAATCAAGTCTTTGCGTGATGATTGCGTGCTGGAATTAAACAACAAGGACCTTAAAATCACGAAGCTCATCTTCCAACTCCCCAGCTACAAGCGCATCTTCGTCTATTTGATAATCTCGTCGTTCGTATTCGGCGTCGCGTCCAGCGCGCTCAACAACAAGACGACGCTCTTGGAGACGTTCATCTTCGGGGGCTTGGAGGGAATACTGTTTTTCGCGGTGCCCGCGGTAGTCGCCGCGCTGTTCACCACCACGTTTTTCTCCAGGAAGAAGTTTCGCGAGAAAGTAAAGTACTTCGAGTTCGTCTCCCTGGTTTGCGCCGGGATTTTCGCGTTAAGCATCATCTTCGGGAGCATCAAGTTGATTCCGAGCATTGACGCGGTCCAGCCAATAGTCCTGATGGCCAACGCGCTGATTTACTTCATTTGGTTCGGCGCCTTGTTCGTCGTACTAAACTTCAACAAGTGGAAGGCGGTGATGGCGAGCGCGGTGCACCCGCTGCTTAACATCGCGTTTATGGTGATTTGGAGCAACTTCGGCGTGCTCGAGCAAAGCATCCTACCCGAGCCGGTGAGCGCGGTCATCAAATTGGTTGCGGCAAGCGTCGCGCTGCTCCTCGCGTTTTGGGGAATCGTCTACCTGATTAACGCCCCCGCGAAAAAAAACTTCGGCATCACGGTAATGCACGTCATCACGTTGTTCTTCGCCCAGTTTATCAGCGGGAGCAAGGGGCTCGAGGAGATAATGGGCTCGCTTGGCGAGAACACGCGCACCGTCATCGGCACGGTCGTATTCAAGAACAAGAAGAACAAAATCAAGGCGGTCTTGATGACTCCCGCAATCCACTACGGGCCTTTCGGCAACTTGGGGGGAAGCGAGTTTCCCGCGTACTTGATGAACAAATTAGACTCGGAGTTGAACACGATCACTATAGCGTTTCACGGAACCGCCAACCACGATTTCAACCCCGTCAGCTCTTATTCCAAGTACGAGTTGGGAGACAAGTTTTTGCACGAGGCGCGCGCGCAAAAAAATTACTCGAGCCGCATGGGGTTTTTAAGCGCGAAAAGCGGGAGAGTGCGCGCAATGGGCTTTTCAACCGATGGGCGGGCGTTCATTTCATTCACCCGCGCTCCCGAAAACACGGAGGACATTGAAGTCTCGGCGGGGATTGCATTGAGAAACAAGGCGTTAAACCACTTTTCGGACGCTATTTTGGCGGATATGCACAATTGCCGCGTGAATGAAACTAAGTGGAGTACGGGAAGCCCGGAGTACTTCGAGTACGAGGATGCTATCGAGAAGCTAAAGCCAAGCGAGTCGAATTCGTTTAAGGTCGGGGTTGCGAAAAACCCGCTGGAGGGCCTCGGGGTAAGCGATGGAATCGGCGGGGGGGCACTGCGCGTGATAGTATTCGAGCTGAAAAACGGCAGGTCAATGTGCATCGCCTTGTTTGACGCGAACAACATCGTGCCAAAGTTTCGGGACTACTTGCTTTCGCAAGTCAAGGGATTTGATTTTGACTACTTCGAGCTGTACACTACGGATACGCACACTGTGAACAACCTCTCGAACGTGCACAACCCGCTTGGCGAGAAAGTCGACTGGGAGCGCATCAGCACGGAGTTGCGCAAGACCATCGCGAACGCGCTTGAGGACTTAGAGGAGTGCAAGGCGGGGTTTTCAACGCGGCAGATTGGAATTCAAGTGATGGGCGCGGGAAAATCCGAGGAGTTAATCAGCACGATAAACGCGATTTTCGCCATTGGAAAGATAATCGCCCCGGCATTGTTCGCGCTCGCGGTTTTGCTCGCGCTGGCAATAATGGTAATGCTCTAAGGGAAGAACAATGGATTAAATCAAGTAAATTAAATTTCAGTTGATGAATCTATGAACATTGGTTTTTTCACCGACTCGTACAAGCCCAACACGGACGGAGTCGTCGTGTCCATAACTAATTTCAAGAGCGAGTTGGAGAAGAAAGGCGCGAGCGTTTTCGTCTACGCGCCCGGCTCGCGCGGAACGATTGCATTAAACAATGACCGCAAAATACACTACTATCCTTCACTCCCGTTTCCTCCCTACCCGCAGTACAGGATTGCCGTTCCCCGCGGGATTACTTTAGATGCTAAAAAGGATTCTATTGACTTAGTGCACTGCCACGCCCTCACAACAATGGGGTTTGCCGCAGTGCGCGCGTCGCAAAAACTCGGCGTGCCACTAATCGGGACTTTCCACACCCTAATCCCAAACGGGGTGAGCGCGATTACGTCAAACAAGCTCGCGCAAAAAATTGGGGGCGAGATAGCCTGGAAGGCGATTAGGCGGTTTTACAGGCCGTTCCCGCTAGTCACCGCGCCAAGCAAGACGATTGCGCGGCTTTTGAAAGAACACGGCGTGGAGAACACTTGCGTTGTGCCTAATGGAATTGACTTGCGCAAGTTCAAGCCGCAAAGCCAAGCGGTAAAACAATCTTTGCGCAAAAAACTCGGCTTGAGCCCTTCCGACAAAATGCTGTTGGTTGCAGGCAGGCAAAGCCGGGAGAAAAACGTCGACGTTGTAATACGCGCTTACGCAGGTTTTGCTAAAGAAAATCCTGGAAGCAAGCTGGTCGTGTGCGGCTCCGGCCCTGCATTGGGGGAAAACACTGCGTTGGCAAGCCGACTCGG
>JACRGG010000087.1 GCA_016217775.1 Microcaldota archaeon | reverse complement strand
TTCCCCGACTGCAATCATTGACACCCCGCCGTTAGACATTATGGCGCGAACGTCCGCAAAATCCAGGTTCACCATCGAGGGAGTGGTAATAGTCTCCGTAATGCCGCGCACCGCGCGCGCGATAATCTCGTCCGCAACGTTGAACGCCTGGTCGATAGGCAGGTTTGGAACTATTTCAACCAACCTATTGTTATCGATTACGATAATAGTGTCAGCCTGGGCTTTAAGCGCCTCCAAGCCCGCGTCCGCCTTCTCCAGCCTCGCGCGCTCAAGCGCAAACGGGTAAGTAACAATAGCAATTACAATAGCGCCTTGCTTTCGCGCAATGTCGCACAAGATTGGAGCGCTTCCAGTGCCCGTACCGCCTCCCATTCCCGCGGTTAGGAAAACCAAGTCGGCTCCGGACAAGATTTTTTCAAGCGCGTCGCGCGACGCGTCGGCGGCTTTAGCGCCAACCTCGGGGTAACCCCCCGCGCCCAAGCCACGAGTTGTCGAGGCTCCAATCAAGATTTTTTTAGCGGCGTCCGAAATCATTCCCAAGTGCATCTTATCGGTATTGACGGCAATCAGTTCCGCGCCCTTGATTCCGGCGCGCGCGAGGCGGTTTATCGAGTTGCATCCCGCACCGCCCGAGCCGAGGACGATTATTCTCGGGGTTTGAAAATCCCCTTCGTTCAATACGCTCCCCTTAGAGCTGCTTTTTGAAGTTGTTTTTATCGCATCAGAAACAATTGATTCCATACAATCAATCCACCCGTATTAACTTGAGGGGAAAAAGAATAAAAACCGATTGGAATAAGCCTTTTCTTTAGAAAAGAAAAGCCTTAAGGGAAAAGAAATCCGTTGCTGAAAAAAACAACCACTTTGCAGTGCGTATAAAAAGAATTTAATTAATCAAGCGCGTAGCAATAGCGTGAAAAAAGTGAAGAAACGCGTAAAGAAAAAAAGGACTTGCAGGCATAACGCCAGTTGATTTTGGGCCGGGCAGTGAAAATCTTAGCCGCGACATTGACAAAATACGGTATGAAGAAAAAAACATTGGGTGAAGATTGCCGAATACTATTTTACTCAACGGATAGTTTGTTAAACCCGTTTTGATACTGTAATTGTGCCGGGCTAGCCGGGCGGCCAGGGGTCGCCTTTACGCCAAACCCCCTTTAGGGCGGGCGAAGAGCGTAGCTAGACTGACTAAGGAAGAACGGGCCTGCAGAAAAGCGTTGACGCCTTGCCTTGCGTTACGCCAACGCTTGCGAACCGAGCAAAGGCCGGAAGGAGCGACTCTAAGCGAGTGCTTTGCGTGCTCGCAAGATTACAAGACAGAGTTTTTCTGCAAGATTAAACCCGCTTTTCCTTTTAGTCAAGCAAACTACGCGCCCGGCGCTTTGTGATTTGAAAAAATAAAGGGGCGGATGGAAAAGGAGTACGCGAACGTTTTGGCACCACGCGATTCCAGTTCAAGAAAGAAGACAAAAAGGGACTACTGAAGAAAAATCCGAAGTAAGCAGCGCCATTGAAGAAAACGGATTGGTTCACTTGCTTGTCTACTGGGGAAGCACTGGTTTTGGAAACCCAAGCGAGAGAATGGTTCACAGGGTTACCCTTGAGGCGGAGCACAAAAACGCTTTGCTCAAGGCGTTCAAGGCAAGCGGGCTAGGCGGGATTAAAGACGCGCCGGTTACGCTGAAAATAAAGGGCGGCAGGGTAGTCGCCTTGAAAGCGCGCGGCAGCCAAGCAATTGGTTAAAAAACGGTTTCGCACCATAAACTGATTATTATGAAGCAAACCCTTGCAATAGTATTCGGCCTCGCCGTAATCCTCGCTTTCTTCGTCGGGTACGAGGGGACTTTGAAAAACGGCGTTAGCGCGGGGGCGGGCGCGCAGGAATTAAACAAGGAAATACGCGTTGGCCTCCCCGGCTTGGACGACCAGGGAAAAGGCGCGATTGCTTTTGTGAAAGTAAGGCTGGCCAAGGGAAGCGGAAAAGTATTCATTGAATTCAGCCAAGGAGAGCCGCTCGTCGGCGATCAAACGCAGTCAAGCATTCAAACCGCTTTCAAGGTGGCAACAAAGGTGGCTAAAGAGCTGGGCGCGGCGGATGCGGACGGCGTGGACGCGTTCTACACTTTCGAAACCGACTCGGATTCCGTGAGCGGAAAAAGCGCGGGGGCGGCAATGGCTTTGGCTACAATCGCCTTGCTGACCGGCAGGGAGCAAAAAGAAAACGTGTTGATTACCGGAACAATTCAAGACGACGAAAGCATCGGGGCGGTAAGCGGAGTCCTCGAGAAAGCCAAGGCGGGAAGGCAATTCAATTACACTACCATACTGGTTCCAGTCGGAACGAGCTCGGCAGTCAAGCAGGAACAGGTTTGCGAGCGCGAGCAGCAGGAGTTCACCACGATTACGCGCTGCCAGACTAGAAGCGTTCCAGTAGACATTGCAAGCGAAGCCGGAATCACGGTTATTGAAGTCGCTAATGTGCGGCAGGCAATAGAGTACGCGCTCAAGTAATCCCAAGCGGGAAAAGAGTTTTTTGGATGAAAAAATTATTTTTTGCACTCATCGGGGTAGCGTTTCTCTCCGCGCTGTCGCTAAGCTATTTCCTGACGGCCAGGGACGCGCACACGGTTGAGTTTAGCGCGCCGGCAATAACCGAAGTGGGAAAGGGAATGCTAATCGGCTTTACGGTGAAGGCGACGCCGGGCTCGGGGCGGGTTTTAGTGAATATCGAGAACGCGTTTTACCGCGAGGACGTGGAGAACTCGATTAAGAAAGCCAAGGCGATTGCCGGGGATTACTTAGGATTGAACCCGAACGGGTTTGACTTGACTATCGAGCTGAAAAGCTCGCAGAAGATAGTCGGCGGGGAAAGCGCGGGAGTCGCTTTCGTCACCGCAATCGCGGCGGCAATGAGTGGGAAGAAAATCCGCTCGGACGTTGCGGTAAGCGCGGCGGTCGACGAGCGGGGAAACGCCTTAGCGGTTAACGGGGTTGACGAGAAAATCTTGAGCGCAATCGAGCTGGAAAAAAATTATTTCATAGTCGCCGAGAGCCAAACCATTCTCCACGAGCAGACTCTTTCAAAAAGCATTCAAATCGTGCGGGTTAAAAACGCCGGCGATGCAATAAAGCTGATGGTGGAGTGAAGATGAAGCCGAGAATAACCCTTACGGATAGAAAAAAGATAACCAGTTTTCAAGGAGAAAGGGTTAAAGTGGAAGGCAAGCTTAACCGGATAGAAGGCCGGAGAAACTCCGGGTTTGACGAGAAAATAAATGCGTTTATTAAAGCGCACAAAAAACGCTTTCTAGACTGGGAGAGCCTCGGCGTGAACGGAGAATCGGTTGAAGAGCGGATTAAGGGAGACAAACAGGCGCTCATTATTGAAGCGGCGCTAAGGATAGTCGCACAACACCGCAAGGCATTCTTGGAGAAAAAGCGGAAGACGCAGCTGACTAGGGCTGAACTGAAGAAATTAATGGTAGGAAAAGGATTGTTGACCGATGATGAAAAGCAGTTCGCCACCCGAGTCACCGACCCGCTTCGCTTGCTTGAATTTATTCAAAAAGGGAAAGCCAAAAGTACGATAACCGTGCACGCGGATATTCGTAAATAAAACGACGGGCGGCACGACGCCGGCGCAAGGCACGCGCAGTTCATTTTAATGCAATCAACAGGCGGCCGATAGAAGGCTTGTTGGGCGAAAAATAATCAGCGCGGTTGATGGGGAATAGGAATTAAAAGCGCAGAAAAGCATAGTCTTGATGGCGGGGTAGCACGCGGATAAAGCCGCGGTTTAAAAGAGGAAGAAATATGCCAAACATAATTACCAAAAAAACTACTTATTTTGAAGGCGAACGGGTAAAAGTTGAAGGAAGCCCATATACGCGGAAGGAGAATAGGAAGAATGTCATAACTGCCCAAACTGAAAACGATGAAAAAATAGAGAAAGCGCTTAGGGACCACGAAAAAAACCACGGCTCTTTGAACGAGCTGGGATTAAATCAACGGGAATTAAAGTGGAGGTTTGGAATGGAGCAGCCAAATCACGCGAGTAGGCTAGAATTAGCTACGCGGGAAATCGGGTTAAGAAACAAAAAGAACAAAGAAATTAATGGCAAAATGCTGCTTAAAATAATGGGACGACACGACGACGACTTTTCAAAAGACGCGGCTAGGGCAAGAAAACACTTAAGAAATAGGGTCATTACGCCACTAATGGAATTAGGAATACTGGAAACACCAAAAAAAAGCATAGGACCGGAAGGTATTTTGAATACGCTGCGTATTTCAAGCTATTACTTAAAGCAAGAAGAATAGGCAGTTACAGACAAGCTGCCCGCCCTTACTTTTTCAAGCACGCTTCCACAAACGCCTTGAACAATGGGTTTGGGGCTAGGGGGCGGGAAGTGAACTCGGGGTGGAATTGCGTGCCGAGAAAGAACTTGTGCGTTGGGAGTTCGAGGACTTGCATTATCGGCTGGTTTGGCGCTTTTCCGGAGAAGACCAATCCGTTTTCCTCGAATTTCCCTATGTAATCGGGGTTGCACTCGAAGCGGTGGCGGAAGCGCTCGAACGCCTTTGGCCCGCCGTAAATTCTCGACGCGAGAGAATCTTTTTTCAACTCGACTTCTCGGCCGCCCAAGCGCATATTCCCGCCAAAACCCTCTTTTTTTAATTGCTCGGGCAGCAAGTCGACTACGGGGAAAATCGTGCTAGGGTCTATCTCCGTCGAGTTGGCGTCGTCAAGCTTGCACACGTTTCTAGCAAACTCGATTAACGCGAGCTGGAAGCCGTAGCACAATCCAAAGTACGGGAGGTTGTTTTCGCGCGCAAACTTTATGCACTCTATTTTGCCCGCGGTTCCGCGAGAGCCGAATCCGCCGGGGACGATGATTCCGTCAACTCCCTGCAACTCCTCGGCAACCGCGTTGGGGCCCTTCTTCTCCAATTCGCTTGTGTCAATCCACTTTACCCCAATTCGAACGCCCAGGTTTCCCTCGCAGTGCTCCAGCGCGTTTAAAATCGAGGCGTAAGAATCGCGGATTGAAACGTATTTTCCCGTAATCCCGACGATGACCTGCCTTTTCGCGCCTTTTAGCTTGTGAACGAACTGCTCCCACTCTTCAAAAAGCTTCGCGTCGTGCTTCCTTGTTTTCAGCTTGAGGACTTCCAATGCGGTCTCGTCAACGCCCTCTCTTTTCAGCAATAGGGGCACGTCGTAAATAGTGTCCAAGTCCGGAATTCCAACCACTTGCTTGGGCGGGACGTTGGAGTACACGCTAATCTTGTCGCGCACCTTCTCGGTAATCGGCTCGCTGCTTCTGCACACTACTAGGTGCGGCTGGATTCCGGCACTCATTAATTCGCGAACTCCGATTTGCGCGGGCTTGCTTTTCTGCTCGGCGAGGCTTGACGGTTTTGGGACGTAAGTCACGTTCACGAACAACACGTTCGAATCGCCTTCCTCGTACGCGAGCTGGCGCATTGCCTCAACGAAGTAACCGTTTTCAAGATCGCCGATGGTCCCGCCGACTTCAATCAATATAATGTCCGCGCCGGATTCCACTGCGAGGCTGCGGATGAAGCCCTTTATTTCCCCCGTAACGTGGGGAATGAACTGCACGTCGCGGCCCAAGTACTTTCCAGCCCGCTCTTTTTCAAGCACGCTCGCGAAAATCTTTCCGCCCGTAAGATAATTGTTTTTAGTGAAGTCCTCGCCGAGAAAGCGCTCGTAGTTGCCCAAGTCCATGTCGCACTCGGTTCCGTCGTTTAAGACAAAGACTTCCCCGTGGCGGTACGGGTTTAGCGTGCCCGCGTCAACGTTGAGGTAGCCGTCGAACTTGATTGATGAGACCTTGAATCCGTGGGTGCGGAACAAAAAGCCGATGCTCGACGAGAAAATCCCTTTGCCTAACCCGCTCATTACCGAGCCGGTGACGACGACGTACTTGGTTTTGCCCGCAGCGTACCCTTTGGGGATTGGAGTATAGAATTCAGTGTCGCCGGACGCGAGGGCGATGGACGCAAACTTTTCTAGCAAAAAAACCCACCGCATTTAATCAATGGAATAAATCCTTAATAATACGACAGGTGGGAAGCGGAAAAGAAACGGTTATTTAACAATTGGATTCAAAAAACTTTAGCTGCAAAGCGGGGGTCGCATAGTGGCCATTGCGGCAGGTTGCTAACCTGCTGTGCCTACCGGCACGCGCGAGTTCGAGTCTCGCCCCCCGCGCTTTAAACAAAACAATTGCCGGAATTTTTTGGTGAAAGCGGGTTATGGCGGGAAAGGCATTGTCTTACCAAGGCAGGCGGATATTGGCTCCAAACGAGTTGCTGAAAATGCATAAGACCAGTCCGGCCAGAAAGGCGGTTAGAACCGCATTGCACGACGTGGTGCACGCGTTTAGGGAAGAAAACGGGATTAAGGCGGGAGAAGAGCTGACTGGAAAGTATTTGAGTAGAGTCGGCAAGATGCAAAAACTAAATATGGAAAGCCCTCACGCGCACGCGATTATAACCCTGTCGAACCCGGAAACATACGAGGGAATCAGGCAAGCGGGCAGGATGCGCGCGTCTATGCCCGCACTTAATCAAGAGCAAATGGAGTTTTTCAGCAGGGAAATCCGCGCGGCACTAAATTGGCGGGCTGAAGAAGAAGAAGAGAGATAATTGCTTGGGAGAAGAAAGATAATTTTGCAGTAGGACTATTTTACCAACTCTTCCACGGCAACGGTCGCGTACGCGCCGGGAGGGAGGGAAAAGCGGATTGTTAGCGGCTCGTCCTGAAGGATTTGAAAACCGTTGAGTTTAACGAAGAGTTTTCGCCTGCTTCCCTTGCTTGAAAGCTCGGGAAGGCTCTTGAGGAGAAAATCATCTTTGGACAATCCGTCGGCGGAAAGCAATTCCTCTTCAAGCGCGGTTGGAGCCGACTCGTAGCCGACTAGGTTCGCTTCCTCGCCTTCGTTGAAATCGCTTTCGCCGATTTTTTTCAGCAGGACTTGGTTAAACAAAAAGCTTTGGTACGCGTGCACGAACATCAGCTGCAAGACGCGCGGGAGCTTGCGCAACGCGCCGATGTAATCGGTTGGGAATTGGCTTAAGTGCCCCAATACCGTCCGCTCGTACTTTAAGTGCTGGGGGAAAAAATCCAATGCAAGCTTGAAGCAATTCTCTTGACCCCAAATTCCGGCGAGTTTAGTGCGGGCCTCGAATCCCCCGCTTCCCTCTCCCTCGTCGGTCGCGCACAAAAAGTTTTGGGCGGCGTCAAGAAACTTTTTTTGAAGCAGGAACTTACCCACGACGTGTGAGTTCGCGCGCAGCGAGCCAAAGCGCTGGGAGCCGAAAAAATTCGGGACTAACCCGTTTAGGCGGGAGTAGTTTTGCTCGACTAACTGCCTGCTAACCGGCTTTCCCATATTCTCGTTAGTTAAAATTATGGTAAAGCGGTTGCCGGAAAGCTCGCCTAGCTTGATTTTCCCGCGGGCCTTCCACGCGCCGTTTATTGACACGTCCTTAAGCCTGACTTTCAGCAAGTCCTCGGGTTTTACCGCGAAAGCGGAGACTAATTGCGTGGTGCGCGCGCTGCGGTCCTTTGTTCCCGCGAAGTTAAAGCGCTTTGCGTTAATTCGAAGCCGCCTCGCGATTTCCTTGACGGCCTGGCTTGAGTTCCAATTCGTTTTCTCGAGGACAAAGTGGGAGAAAAAATCTTTTTCCAGCCCTTGGTCCCCCGCCTTTCCCAAGTCAAGCTGCTTGCCGGCTTCCAACAGCGCGCCGCTTGGAGTCACTTCCTCTACAATAAACTCGCTGGGGGAAAAACGCATTTTCGGTCACTGGAAAAAAAATTGTTGGTGCATTAAGGCAATTATACTAGGAACAGGAAGATTAGCACGAAGAGCCCGAACACGAGCATAGCAAAGGCGGTGGAGAGGTAAGAGAGGATTGCCAGGATTACGGGGATTCCAATCGCGTAGTCGATGTACTCCGGCCGAGCTGCTTGAATGCGGCTGCCGAGAAGTATTCCGACGGTAAAGATAATCATTATCATAAAGCTGAACCGGCGAACCGAGCTGGTAAACGAGTTGAATACCTTGAGAATCCACTTTTGAAAGTCAACCATAAGCCTTACACGATTAGACTTAAGGGCGAAAACGGTTTAAAATAGTATCGAGGCTTAAGTAAGGGTATGGGCTACGGGGATGAAAAAAATCTTGCGAGAAAACTCGTTTTGCAAGGCGGCAGGATGAGCCTCGAGGGGTTCGGGCAATTAATCGAGTCGAAAGAAAAGCAGGACAACCAGGACATCGTCACCAAGTACGACAAGATGATCGAAGAGTTTTTCTGCCAAGAACTGGCTAAAGAATTTCCGCAAATCGGCTTTATCGGCGAGGAGGGCGCCAACGACAGGCGTGAAAAAAACTGGGTTATTGACCCCATTGACGGAACTTCCTACTACGCGCGGGGGCTCCACGATTATTCCGTGAACTTATCATTGGTCGGCGGGGAGGAAACACTGTTCGGGTTCACTTACTGCCCGGCTTACGGCGAGTTGTTTGAAGCAGAGATTGGAAAAGGCGCGTTTTGCAACGGGAGGAAAATAAGCGCGTCGAAAGTGGGCAAAATCGGCGAAGTGATGTTCTCGTTCGGCTTTTACGACATTACGGACAACGCGTTGGCGCCGAAAATAACCAGGATTGCGCAAAAAACCAGGTGCACTAGAAAAGGCCCTTGCGCGAGGGAAATCTGCCTCGTCGCGTGCGGAAAAGTCGACTTGCTGATTAAAAGCAGGCAAAACATCTGGGACTTTGCCGCAGGAAAACTGATTGTCGAGGAAGCGGGAGGGAAAATAACCGACTTTAATGGAAAAACAAGCTTCGACTGGAGCGGAAAGCCAACCAACAACCTGATTATCACAAACAAGGTCTTGCACGAACAGTTTTTGAAAGAACTGGCTTGAACCCGGATTTTATAATTTTAGATAAGCTTTCACTGTCTTCAGGAAGCCTTTGGAGAACTTGATTGCTTCTTTCGCATCCTCTTCGCCAACGGCAGTGTCAAGACCGTACGCGACGGAGTGGCGCAATTGCCTGTAGAAATCAAACGAATTGATGTTTTCAACGCCAAGCGCCTTGTGTTTTTCCTTAAGGTAATCGACTATCGCAAAATGGCTTCTTTCACCGATGCCGTCGGAAAAAAGGATTGCCCTAGCGGCGTGAAAGGCGCTGGCGTAAGCCGCGAAAATGGCCATTTCAAAGCACTCCGCCTCGAAAGTCTTTTCGGCCTCGGCCAAATATCTTTGGGAAACAAGCAGCGATTTTTCAGCGCGCTCCTTGGACGCGGGAATTTTTTTTAAAAAACCGTCTTCAAACAATTTCTGCAGGCTCAAACAACCACCAAAGGCGAACCTCTTAAGAGCACGTGGCTAGATAATACTTCCGTATAAAACCTGTCGTGCGCCAAAGCCATTTTCCGCCACTTGGCAATCGGCAGGACGGTCAAGGAAAGCGTTGTTCCAAGCGATTCGCGTGTTTTCTTAAAATGCTCGAACACGGTTTTCTCGCCGACATTGGTTATGACAAGCAAGTCAACGTCGCTTTTTGAAACGAACTCGCCGTTAGCATAAGAGCCGAACAATGCAACCGACTGAAACTCGTCCGTTTCCCAGTCCTCGCGGTGCTTTAAGAGCCTGCGGAGAATCCACTCTAATTTAAGCGCCTTGACCAGCGGGCTTGAGTTGTTAAGGGAGTAAAAAACGCTGTTTCCAAGGATTTTCCTAACTAAGACCTCTTCGCCCTCTTGCGTGCGGCAAATGGTTGAAACCGTTCCCTTGCCTAAGCCCGTTTCCCTAGCGATTTGATTAACGTAAGCCTCGCGCTCGGGCTTTTCGAAAAAAAACGATGCGATGCGCCACCCGACATCCCGCAAGAACAGCATACTAAGACAATGAACTGTTTTATATAAAAAACTATCGTTTTTTTAATAGAACAATCGTTTTCTATAAAAAACGCTTTGTTTGGGCGATTGGCTACCTATAGCGCAAGTACGCCCCCAGGCCCCCGAAAGTAGCGTAAAACTGCGAGCCTTCCGCGGTGTCGCGAGAGACGATTTGCACCTTGATTTTCTTGTCTTCGGCCAAGCCGATGATTTCGTTAACCAAGTCGCGGTCTGAAACGGTCTTGTACAATCCCCCGCACTCGCACGGCTCTTGGTGCTCGACGTGGGGCAGTAACAGCGTTTTCGTCTTCCCGCACTTGGTGCACTCGGCGGTCAGCTCGAATAACTGGAGGCCTTCGGAAACCAGTATTTTTTCCGCCTGCCCCGACTCGACTGATGCGTAGACCTGCTTGTAGCCGTAAGTGACCAAGCCGTCCGTAACGACTTTCTTCATAAAATCGTCGAGGAACTGCTTTTCCATAACCGCTTCCTGCGTCGCAATCAAGTCCTTGCTCTTCTCGATTACCTCGCGCAAGCCAAACTCGTCTGTGTAACCCGTGTCGACAATGCCTAGGACTTTGAGTTGATGGTGGTACCAGCTCGGGTCTTTAGCAAAATCCTCTTTAGCAGGGCCGGGCCCGCCGATTATTATGCCCTTAAAGTTTTTCTCTCCGACAAAAGAACTCATTGCTTCCCCAATTCGCTTGTAGAAAAACTCGATTCCCTCCTCGCGCAAGCGCTGGTATCTTTGTGAGCTTTGGCCCCCCTTGTGCGTCTTGGAGTGCGCTGTCGAGTGGATTTGCTTGATTACCTTGAGCTTCGTGCCCTTCAACAACGCGACGGTTGCCTCCTTGCCGTCCATCACGACTAGGCCGTAAGAATCCGTGTTCTCTAAAATGTCGAGGAACGGCTCGAGCACGAATTGAGACTCGCAGCGGTAAAACTGCACGCCCAATGGCATTGGGGGGGAGACGGAAAAAAGCTGGACGTCGACCTTGCCTTCCTTTTGCGAAACGTTTCCGGCAAAAACCGCGATGCCGTTTTCTAGGGGCTTTTGGTACCCGCGCAAGTACGCCATTATCTTCTCGAGGGCCGCCTGCACGTTTTTCTGCGTGCTCTTCGACTTGATGTTCGCAGCCTGGCCGAACTCCTCGCGCAATTTCCCCATAATGTCGGAGAGAGGATAGTTAGGAGTGATGTAAACCGAGATTAGTTCAGTCCCGCGCCCGCGGTAAGCCGAGAGCTCCTTTATCTTCTTGCGGAATTCCGAGAATGCAACAGAGTCGTCAGCCAATTTACTTCACAAACCGTTCTTCAATTTTTACAAATCGTTCTTCAATTTTTAGAAAACCATTATTCAATAAAAAATATTGTTTAATTCTTGCAAAAACACTTTCAGCATAGTTTTCAGTATAGTATTCACTAAACGCTGTTTAAACAAGTTTTTGGTCAAGCGGTTTTTTTCCCGATTGACTCGATTCCATTCATATAAGGCAAAAGCGCCTTTGGGACGGACACCGTGCCGTCTTCTTGCATATGGTTCTCGATGACGGCACGCAAAGCCCTGCTAGTCGCAATTGCAGTCGCGTTTAGCGTGTGCACGAATTCCTTTCGCTCGTCTTGGCTGCCTTGCTTGCCAATACGGTATTTTATGTTAAGCCTCGCGGCCTGGTAGCCAGTGCAGTTTGACGCGCTTGTAACCTCGCGGTACTTTTGCTCTCGCGGCATCCACGCCTCGACATCGTATTTTTTCGCGGCGACTATCCCAATGTCCCCGGTGCAAATGCTGACTACTTGGTGCGGTATATCGAGTTTTTGGAAGAACTCCTCGGCGTTAGCCTGCATTTTCTCGTGCCACTCCCAACTGTCCTGCGGCTTGCACAAGACTATCTGCTCAACTTTATTGAATTGATGCACGCGGAAAATCCCTTTCGTGTCCAGCCCGTGCGCGCCGATTTCCCGCCTAAAGCAAGTTGAAACACCGCATAACTGAATCGGAAGGTTCTCTTCGCCAATCACTTCGTCCTTGTACATTGCGGTCAGCGGATGCTCGCTTGTCGCAATCAAGTACGCGTCGTGACCATCGATTTTGTACATTACCTTCTCGAAATCATCCAAGCTTGTCACTCCCTCGTACGCCGCGCGGCTCATCATAAACGGCGGGGTTACGGGAGTAAAGCCTTTTTTTGAAAGAGAGTCTATTGCAAAACGCTGGAGGGCAAGCTCGAGGAGGGCGGCATCGCCCTTAAGAAAATAAAACCCGGCTCCCGAGATTTTCGCGGCGCGGCTAAACTCCGCCAAGCCGTTTTTTTCAAGCCACTCGCCGTGGGGAGGCATTTGCGCGGATAATTTTCTCACCTTGCCCCAAGCCCGCAGGACCTTGTTTCCACTCTCGTCTTTGCCAAACGGAACGCTCTCGTGCAAAATGTTGGGCAGGCGCATTAGGTAAAAGCGGATTTTTTCCTCCAAGTCCCTGGTTTTTTCCTCGGCTTGCTTGATTTTCCTAGGAATTTGCGCGGCCTCGATTTTCAGCCCGTCAATCTCGCTTGGGCTCTTCTTGGATTTAATCGCCTCGTTAATTGCCTTGGTTGCAACGTTGCGCCCCGCGCGCAATGCCTCTGATTCGACGGTTAATTTTCTGTACTGCGCGTCAGCGTCAAGGAGTTCATCAAGCCAGCTAAGCTTCTCCTTGTCCTGTCGCTTCTCCAAGTCCTCGCGCACGACGGAAGGGTTTGCCCTCACGAACTTAATGTCCAGCATAATCGCATCAGATAAGAGTAAGGTTTTGAAAACTATTTAAGGGTATACGAATCGGGAAAAAAAATAGTTTAACCAACAGTATTACGGCAGCCGCGAGATTCCCTTGACCGAGTCAAAATCCGAGTCGAATGAAGCAATGTATTCTATGCCGTGTTCCTTCATCAGAACAACGTTGGAGCAGTCGACGAAGCTAAGGCCGTCTTGGCTGCAGAAGAATTTAATTGTCTTGTTGAAATCATCCAATGAGGAAAACAAGATGGTTATGTTAGTTGAATTGGCGATGCTAACCAGCGCCCGTTTTGCCAAAACCGCGTTTTTGGTGCGCCTGCCGATTACCGTCGGCAATTCAGTCAGGACGTAATCGCTGCAATACGCTTGCCCAAACTCTTTCCCCTCAATCCTAGACAATAACGAATTCGCCTCGGCGCAAAGCTCGTCATTTGCGTTGTTTAATGCCACTAGAAAGCTAGTGTCCAAAAATATGCTCACTTTCGCCCGACCTTTTTCTCGTGCCATTTCTTGTATTTCTCGTCGTAATATTCAGCGAGATACTCATCCGTTTTCCTAGCATCGGTTTTAACGCCCCAATCCACGGGGTTGCTCGCCCACTTGAAAAACGAGTCTTCCCCAGCGCTTTTTTCCGCGTTTTTTCCAGCCCACTGCATCATCGCCTCGTTCACAGCCTCTCCCACCTGCTTGTCCTTGCTTACGGCGGCAGATTTAAACCTTCGGTAGATTTCCCGGTCGACGCCCCTAAACGTAATGCTGGCATTTGTCATACAAGTCACCGTAATTGTAATACAAGTCATACAATAAAAGGCTTTTGTTTCCTAACCGCAAAAGCGCGAAAAAAGGTCGCTACCCGTTTTTGGAAATAGCATAGATTAGTTTTCGGGAAAGATAAAAAAAAGAAGATAGAAAGAATAATAATTGCGTTTAGACATAACTATTAAACAAAGCTCGGAACGGGAGGCACGCATACGGCGTGAACACCCTCCCGTCCCTATTCATCGATGAAATTGCCAAGTTGTGCAAAAACTCTTGAAAATACATACTACGAGATCAAAACCAAGAGTATGCACACACTAAAAAAGACATAGATCTAGCTAAATTAAGCTCTCATTCTTGGCTTTATTTTTTTCAATAAAGACGATTTCACCACCATAATTAAACGCTACTATTTTTTCTTTTTTTTCAAGTCTCCTAACCGCATTGTAACAACTAGTTGGTTTTAACCCGAGCTTCATTCTTACCTGCAAAATTGTTAATGGCTCATTCTTTAATAGATCCAAAATCGCAGTAGTAATTCTACCTGTAGAAGAACGCTCAACTGGAAGAATTTTCAATACTCCTTCATCTTTTCTCCTACGCAGTTCTGAAAAAATATCCATACTCACTCACCTTCAAAGTATAACAACACTCAACCTAAATATACAATATTCATACGCAGTTATAAGAGTATCTTTTGAGTGGATTCAGTTAGCTACTTCTTTTTGTGGAAAGGCTGTTTTTTGTTTTGGTCTTATTTTGTGTTTTCGGTTTCTAGAGGTAAAATCGAAAAAGCGTTTTGGTAATTGACGAAAGAATCGGAGATTTAGTTAGGCAAGCGTCGTATCAGTAACTAATGGAACAGTCCCCTTTTGAGAAAAAAACTGCGTAAAAATACTACTCTACCCGTTTTTGGAAACCCAACCCTTTTTTAAGTAATAGCGCAATAAAGGCTATAGTAAAAAGCCTTAATTTTGGAAATTTGTAACGGCTTTTTACAAGATAGCAAAGCGTTCTGAAAGTTCCAGAATAAACACGCTTTGCCATATTTTGTAAACTAAGTGTTTTTTATGGAAGGAGAGAGGCTGCCGGCGTTATTGGCGATTGCCAAGGCCAGCAAGGGGGGAGAGTGCTTTTGCTCGACAATGCAGTTGAGCGTCTTAATGCGCGTCAGCCAGCAGTCGGCTTCAAGAAAATTAATCGAGTTGGAGAAAGAGGGCTTGGCCCTACGAAAGCCGACGGGCAGGGGAGTAAAGATAATCCTCACCGCGAGCGGAAGGCGCGTGCTGGAACAGGCGTTTTTTGACTTGAAGAAAATCCTCGACCAAAGCCCGGCGCGAAAACTCGAGGGCGTCGTCTGCAGCGGCTTAGGGGAAGGAAAGTACTATATGAGCCAAGACGGGTACAAGAAGCAATTCAAGGAGAAACTGGGCTTAAGCATTTTTGAAGGCACGCTTAACTTGCGCTCGGACGCGCTCGAAGTGAAAGAATTCCTTTTTGGCCTGCGGAAAATCAGGGTGGACGGGTTTCACACTCCCGCGCGGACTTTCGGCGCGGTGAACGCGTTTAAGGCAACGCTGAATGGGGAGAAAATCGCGGTAATAGTTCCCGACCGCACCAAGCACGACGAGGGATTGGTCGAAGTGATTGCCGAGAGTGACTTGCGCAAGAAATTAGGGTTAAAAGACGGGAAGAAAATAGTTTTGACAAGCTAAATCTTAGTTAGGCTAAAAAAAATGGCGGGTGGAAAAAAATGATTAGGAAAATCGGGGTTACGGACACTACGTTTGCGCGCGGGGATATGGGCGGGCTGGCGGTGAAAACGCTTTTAGAGCACGGCAAAAAACGCGGGTGGAGCGTTGAAATCGTGCGCTACACCGTGCCGGGAGTAAAAGACTTGCCGGTAGCTAACAAAATGCTTTTAACCAACGAAAAATGCGATTTGGCAATTTCATTGGGAATGGTCGGGCGCGAGCCGGTCGACGCCGTATGCGGCCACGAGGCTAGTACGGGAAACATTGCGGTGCAAGTTCAGACCGGAAAGCACGTCATTGAAGTATTCGTGCACGAGAACGAGGCGCGGGGAAGCGAGGAGAAGTTAGGGCAGATAATGAGGCACCGAACCGTCGAGCACTGCATTAACGCGCTGGAATTATTGTTCGACAAGCAGGCTTTGGAAAAACGCGCGGGCACGGGAAAACGCCAAGGCGGGCCGGACGCGAGTTTCGTGAAACTTTACTGAAAAGAAAAGCGAAAAAAATTGAAAAAACTTACTGAAAAAATGGGAATAAGCTAATGGGTGAAAAAAATGGCTGGAAAAAATGGCGGAAAAACAATTGGAATCGTAGTCGCCGAGTTTAATT